>JAFWRC010000125.1 GCA_017508825.1 Lachnospiraceae bacterium | reverse complement strand
TTATCTGCATCTTCGCCGAAGATCTCGGATACGAAATCACCGCCGCCGACTGAGGAAGAATATGCCTTCACAACGGTCACCACCTGCTTGATCTCATAAGGCGGGATACCTGCTCCTACCGCACCGTAAGCTGCGATGGTATTGGAACTGGTCACCATAGGATAGATACCGTGATCAGTGTCTTTCAGCGTTCCCAGCTGGCCTTCCAGCAGCACGGTCTTGCCTTCCTTCAGAGCCTCACACAGGAATGCGCTCACATCCCCCACATACGGCTCTACCATCTTCTTGTATTCCATCAGGGTATTGTAGATCTCATCCTCGTTCAGAAGCGGCTTCTTATACAGATGCTCTAAGAGCACGTTCTTCTGCACGATCACTCTGGCGATCTTTTCCCGGATCGTCTTCTCGTCCTGGAAGAGCTCACATACCTGAAAACCGATCTTTGCAAACTTATCGGAATAGAACGGCGCGATACCGGACTTGGTGGAACCGAATGCCGCTCCCTTCAGACGTTCTTCCTCATATGCATCAAACAGGATATGATAAGGCATCACGATCTGTGCCCTGTCACTGATCATGATCTTCGGCATCGGCACGCCCTTGGATGTGATGGAATTCACTTCCTCAAAAAACTTGGGAACATTGAGTGCCACGCCGTTTCCGATCACTGAAGTGGTATGATCGTAAAACACACCGGACGGCAGGGTATGCAGCGCAAATTTGCCGTACGAGTTCTTGATCGTATGTCCTGCATTTGCACCACCCTGGAAGCGTACGACGATATCGGCGTTTTCTGCCAGCATATCCGTGATCTTGCCTTTGCCTTCATCCCCCCAGTTTGCTCCAACAACAGCTTTTACCATTCCTGTTTCCTCCTAAATGAATGTACACTGCTTTTAATATTTCAAATCTGCGTGCCCGCACTTGCCAAAGCACACCTTGTTTATTATAATCAGAAAGTATCAATAAGTAAACAACAAAATTTCAGGAGGTTTTACCCATGGCAACCGATATTTATCAAAGCCCGCTGTCCGAGCGTTATGCCAGCAAGGATATGCAGTATATTTTCTCGCCGGATATGAAATTCCGCACCTGGAGACGTCTGTGGATCGCACTGGCCGAGACCGAGATGGAGCTGGGTCTCTCCCAAATCACCCCGGAGATGATCGAAGAACTCAAAGCAAACAAGGACAATATCAACTATGAAGCAGCAAAAGAACGTGAAAAACAGGTCCGCCACGACGTGATGAGCCACGTATACGCTTACGGTCTGCAGTGCCCGAAGGCTAAGGGCATCATCCACCTGGGCGCTACCTCCTGCTACGTAGGTGACAACACCGATATCATCGTGATGAGCGAAGCATTAAAACTGGTTAAGCGCAAACTGGTATGCGTGATCGATGAACTGGCAAAGTTTGCGGATCAGTACAAGGATCTGCCGACACTGGCATTCACCCACTTCCAGCCGGCACAGCCGACGACCGTAGGCAAGCGTGCCACCCTGTGGATCAACGAATTTATGATGGATCTGGAAGACCTGGAATACATCGCAGGCTCCTTAAAGCTGCTGGGCTCCAAAGGTACCACCGGCACCCAGGCAAGTTTCCTGGAACTCTTTAACGGTGACAATGAGACCATCGACAAGATCGATCCGATGATTGCCAAGAAGATGGGCTTTACCTCCTGCTATCCGGTTTCCGGACAGACCTATTCCCGCAAGGTGGATACCCGTGTACTGAATATCCTGGCCGGCATCGCTGCTTCCGCGCACAAGATGAGCAACGACATCCGCCTGCTGCAGCACTTAAAAGAAGTGGAAGAACCGTTTGAGAAGTCCCAGATCGGCTCCTCCGCTATGGCATACAAGAGAAACCCGATGCGCAGCGAGCGTATCGCTTCCCTCTCCCGCTATGTGATCATCGATGCCCTGAATCCGGCGATCACTTCCGCGACGCAGTGGTTTGAGCGTACCCTGGATGATTCCGCAAACAAGCGTATCTCCATCGCCGAAGCATTCCTGGCAACGGACGGCATCCTGGAGCTGTGCCTGAACGTAGTTGACGGTCTGGTAGTCAACGAGAAGGTGATCGAGCGCCGTTTGCGCAGCGAGCTGCCGTTTATGGCGACCGAAAACATCATGATGGATGCGGTAAAGGCCGGCGGTGACCGTCAGGAACTGCATGAAGAAATCCGTACCCTTTCTATGGAAGCAGGCAAGCATGTAAAACAGGAAGGCAAAGAGAACGATCTGCTGGATCTGATCGCTGCCGATGACAAGTTCGGCCTGACCCGTGAAGAGCTGGAAGCAAAGATGAATCCGGCCGATTATGTAGGCCGTTCCCCGAGACAGGTGGAAGTATATCTGCGTGATTTCGTAAAACCGGTGCTGGATGCAAACAAAGAACTGCTGGGCGCGACCGGTGTTGTGAATGTGTAAGTAAACAAAGCCAGAAGGCCCCTCATCCGGCCTTCGGCCACCTTCCCCCCAGGGGGAAGGCAAGTTTTTCCCACCGAGAATTCAAAAAAAACGGGCGTCGATCACGGCGCCCGTTTTTTTATTGCTTTTTTATTCTTTTATACTTCCAGATCTTTACCGGTCAGCATCTTGTATGCCTGCAGGTACTTCTCGATGGTCTTGTCTTCCACCTCTGCCGGAAGTGTCCAGCTGTCCTTGGTGCTCTCGTCTACGTTCTTCTTCAGCCAGTCTCTTGCGAACTGCTTATCGAAGGACGGCTGGCTCTTGCCTGCTTCGTAGCCTTCTACCGGCCAGAAACGGGAGCTGTCTGGTGTGAGCATCTCGTCACCGATCACGATATTGCCGTTCTCGTCCAGACCGAACTCAAACTTGGTATCCGCAATGATGATGCCTTTGCTCTTTGCGTAATCTGCGCATTTTACATACAGCGCAATGGTGTAGTCACGCAGCTTCTCGGCATATTCCTGTCCCTTGCCCGGGAACTCCTTCTCCAGCACTTCTACGGAGCGCTCAAAGGAGATGTTCTCATCATGATCACCGATCTCTGCCTTGGTGCTCGGGGTGTAGATCGGCTGCGGCAGTTTCTCGGATTCCTTCAAGCCTTCCGGAAGGGTGATCCCGCAGACCGTGCCGTTCTTCTGGTAGCTTGCCCAGCCGCTGCCGGTGATGTAGCCGCGAACGATGCACTCGATGGGCAGCATCTGCAGTTTCTTGCACA
>JAFWRC010000002.1 GCA_017508825.1 Lachnospiraceae bacterium | reverse complement strand
TATGACTACAGGGGGAGAAAGTCCTATATCATCGAATACGATGACATGCCCCTCGGCATCAAGGATGTCACATCGCAACTATGGACGGAGAGTCTACGCTACAACCGCTCGTTCAATGCCGGAAAGCCTGTGACCGTGATGCTGCCATTCAACTTTACGAAGGACTACATCACGCTGGCCTACTCCAACGAAAATCCGTCGGGGAAGTTCTACGAGTTCAAGGGGCTCCATCTGAGCACGCAGACAAATAAATGGGAGCCCGAGTTGACCAACGAAGTGACGGAAATGAAGGCCAACACGCCGTACCTCTATGTTCCCGGCGAGGACACGGAGTATTGGGATATATATAATAGCAGTTCCGGCATCACAATCTTCACCCAGGGCAACAATGGTGGCACGAAGGAGACTGAATACAACGGCAGTAATTGGAACAAATGGCGTTTTGTTGGAACTTACGAGCCGCACTACTGGAGCGAAAACGAGAACTTCCATGAACTCGGCAAGGTCTATGGTATCGCAGGATCGACCAAGGAGGTGCAAGGAGTAATCGTCGAGGCTGGCGACTTCACTCGGGCATATATTGATGCCAAGGTTCGACCAACATCAGGTTATTTTGAGTGGACGGGATCGGAACCCCAAGATCCGACAAGCGGTAGTACGTCAAGCAGTGATAGTTATTCCATAACATTGCCTGATAACTTTGAGATCGTTTCCGTTACGAGAAATGGTGTAAAATATACCGGGGAAAACATTCCTGACGATTTTTTGAAAGACGATCATATCGTGATCAGACCGAAGGAGGGCTATGTGGCTACAAATATCAGTGCCACATATAGTAAATACGAAAGCGGCCTTGAAGGTGTTGTTCCTAATGAGATTCCGGATTATGATGATTGGATAAAATAAAACACTGCGAAGGAAATACTTCAACAAACATATGGAGGCCATATATGATAGGAAAGAGATTAAAAAGATTGTCATTTCTGACAGTAGCCCTCGTGGCAGCGTTTATTGTGTGGTTCCTGCCAATGACGGCCTGTGCGGAAGGGAACGGAGAAAATGAAGTAGAAATTACAGATAACGGAGACGGAACCTATTCATTCACGATGCCGGACGGTAATGTGAGAGTAACGGCTAATGTTTCGGAGAATGGCCACACTGAAACAACAGTACCGACATTTAAAGGCCACGGCCTGTTATTGACCGGTCAGATCGGAGTGGAGTTCCTGATGGAGTTACCGGGAGGCATAGATGCATATCCGGGAAGTTATATGACCTTTAGCGGAAATCAGATTGATGGAAATTATCGGGCTGCAGGGCAGGCTATCGGAAATAACCGTTATCAATATATCGTGTATATTCCGGCATACCAGATGGCAGATAAGATCACACCGACTTTCCATTATTTTGAAAACGAGGTGGAAACTACGATCGTTGGAGAAGCGTATTCTGCAGAGGACTATATCAAATGGGGACTTACGAATCTGACAGATGAACGGGAGTTGAATGTTATCCGTGCATTGGCAGATTACGGATACTATTCCCAGATCTATCTTTCCGGGTTTAATAATTGGACGATAGGAACCGACTATGCAGAGATGAAAACCAGATATAGCACAAGTTTTAATTATAATACTGTCCGTGCTGCGCTTGCATCGTATGCGGTGAATTCGGATATTGCGGATCTGAGTTATCGTCTGAATTTTGGCTCCACCACAAGGCTGGATATCCGTTTTACGGCCGGCGAGGGAGAAACAGTGAAACTTGATAACACTACGGTAACGCCGTCTGTATCGGAGGGCTTTAGTATGGTATCCGTTTCGGGTATTCCGGCAAGTCAGCTGACTACAGGACATACGCTTCAGGTAGGGGAAAAAACAGCAACCATTTCACCGATGTCTTATGCGTATACTTTGTTGGGCAGAACAAATGAATCGAATGAGTTGAAAAATCTGCTCTGTGCATTTTATAACTATGGAAATGCCTGTGCAGTTTATAATCAAAACTAATAAACAGAAGGGAGAATAAAGAACATGAACAACGAGAACAAGGAAGAATACGAAGAACTGGAGATGGAAGTCATTGAGTTTGATAACGAAGATGTGATCACGACCAGCGCTTATTCTCATGGCAACGGACCGTGGACTTAAAAGGCAGAAAAGAAGGAGTGTAAGTATTGATGCAAGAAGAGATCATAAAAGAAAAATATGAAGATCTCAAGATCGAAGTGATCGAATTCGATAGTGAGGATGTGATCACCACAAGCAATCAGCAAGGTATACAGCTGCCTTACGCACCGTAAGGAACAGGATGCGCCGGTATACTGAGCCGGCGCATTTTACTGTATAAAATAGCACAGAAATGCAAAGTTTTGGATGGATTGGACGATGGTCATACAACTGGCGGACAGAAGAATAGAGATCCGAAATATCTATCTGTATATGGAGGAATACTGTCGGGATTATACCCTGTCGGATACAGATGACTGTGATATGGAGATCCGGATCACGCAGGAAGACATCGTATATGAACGGCAGAAATCTGAGCAGGAGGATATCGCGGAGGGGATCCCGATCCGGCAATTTTCGGAGGAATATCTGGAGACGCTGGCTGTGTATCGGAAGATCGCAGAGCAGATGCCGTTTTATGATACGTTTTTGTTTCATGGATCTGCAATCGCGGTAGATGGGACGGGATATCTGTTTACGGCAAAGAGCGGTACCGGGAAAAGCACCCATACACGATTGTGGAGGGAACTGCTGGGGCAGCGTGCCACGATGATAAATGACGATAAGCCGCTGATCCGGGTGAATGTTGATGGCAATGCTGTGATCTATGGTACGCCATGGGATGGGAAACATCGACTGAGCAATCCGATCTCTGTTCCATTAAAGGCGATATGCATACTGGAGCGTGCAGAAACAAACAGGATCCGGGAGATTACAAAACAGGAGACTCTTCCGATGCTGTTTCAGCAGGCGTACCGTCCAATGGATACCGGTGCAATGCAAAGGACGATCGCATTGATCGAGAGGCTGCATGTAAAACTGTATCGGCTTGGCTGCAATATGGATCCAAGTGCAGCGGAGCTGTCCTACCATACGATGAAAGGTTGAGAGGATGAGACTAAAGAAGGAATTTATCATGCATGAAACCGGCAGCGAGTCTATGCTGATCCCGGCAGGGGGAGCTGGTTTCTCCGGGCTGGTAAAGGGGAATAAGACGCTGGGGGCGATCCTTGTACTTTTGCGGGAAGATACCACGGAGGAGCAGATCATTTCTGTGATGAAGCAGCGTTTTGATGCGCCGGAAGAAAAGATTGCCGATGATGTGAAAAAAGCAATAGCAGAATTAAGGAAGATCGGAGCAATCGATGAGTGAACGGATGTCGTATGAGGAATATCTGGAACAGAACGGGAGCCTGACTTACACAAATAAGGGAGTAAGCATGCTCCCTTTATTACGTCAGGGACGGGATCTTTTTACCGTCCATAAAAAAGGAAAGGAACGGTGTAAGGCGGGAGATGTGGTCCTCTATCGCCGGCAGCCGGACCAGTATGTACTCCATCGGATCATCAAGGTGCGTCCGAAAGACTATGTCATATTGGGAGATAACTGTATCGGCAGGGAGTATGGTGTGACGGATGAGGATATTCTGGGGGTGATGACCGGCTTTGTACGCGGCAGAAGGAAATATTATGTGGATCATCCCGTGTACCAGCTCTATTCCTTTGTGTGGATGCATACTGCACAGTTGAGGATATTTGTAAAGAAGTGTATCCTGCGGATAAAGAAAAAAGCATCGGTCAGACGTCGGACAGAGGAAACACAAAAGAGCCGGGAAGGCATCGTAAGTAAGGATAAGACGATGACGAAAGAAGAATATAGGAACGTGATGGGAGATGTGATTTGGCTGGCTGTCTGCGCAGTAAACGGGGCAACACCGGATGCGGAGCGTATCAACCGGATAGATTTGATACATCTCTATCATGCGGCAGAACAACATCTTCTGACGGCGATCGTTGCTTATGCGCTGGAGAGTGCAGGGATACACGATAAGGCATTTATC
>JAFWRC010000124.1 GCA_017508825.1 Lachnospiraceae bacterium | reverse complement strand
GTACCGGACAGACCGAAGAAGATAGCGGTGTGCTTACCTTCCATATCGGTATTTGCGGAGCAGTGCATGGAAGCCATACCCTGCAGCGGCAGGAAGTAGTTCTGCATAGAGAACATACCTTTCTTCATCTCACCGCCGTACCAGGTGTTCAGGATAACCTGCTCGCGGGAAGTTACGTTGAACAGAACAGCGGTCTCAGAGTTCAGACCCAGCTCCTTGTAATTCTCAACCTTAGCCTTGGAAGCTGTGTAAACGATGAAGTTCGGCTCGAAGTTAGCCTCTTCCTCAGCGGTCGGCTTGATGAACATATTGGTTACGAAATGTGCCTGCCAAGCTACTTCCATGATGAAACGTACAGCCATTCTGGTGTCCTTGTTAGCACCGCAGAATGCATCTACTACGTACAGCTTCTTGTTGGACAGCTCTTCTACAGCCAGCTTCTTGCAAGCGTCCCAAGCTTCCTGGGTTGCACGATGGTTATCGTTCGGATACTCCTCAGATGTCCACCATACAGTGTCATGAGATGTTGCATCGTCAACGATGAATTTGTCTTTCGGGGAACGTCCGGTGTAGATACCGGTCATTACGTTCACTGCATCCAGTTCAGTGTTCTGACCCTTATCATAACCTGTCAGGGACGGATCCATCTCATCCTTGAACAACTGCTCATAGGACGGATTGTAGATGATTTCCTTAACACCGTTGATGCCATACTTGCTCAAATCGATCTGTGCCATTTTTTTTACCTCTTTCTTTTTATTTGATGTAGTTTACTACTACTAACTCACCAATACACTATTATACATGATTCCCTTGCAAAATCAACAAAAACCTTGCTTGTTCACAAAAAGTTAACGCAAAAGAGGTGCCGTTTTCACGACACCCCCATTGGTCATTCTTTATTTGATGATTTCTCAAGCCTTGCCATCGCAGCCAAGTACGTTCTTGATCTTGTGAGCAACCATATCCTTAACGGCCTGACGAGCCGGCTTCAGATACTGTCTCGGATCGAAGTGATCCGGATGCTCAGCGAAGTACTTGCGGATGTTACCGGTCATTGCCAGACGGATATCGGAATCGATATTGATCTTGCAAACTGCCAGCTCAGCAGCCTTACGCAGCTGCTCTTCCGGAATACCTACTGCATCCGGCATGTTGCCGCCGTACTGATTTACCATCTTTACGAACTCCTGCGGTACGGAAGAAGATCCGTGCAGAACGATCGGGAAGTTCGGCAGTCTCTTCATGCACTCTTCCAGTACGTCGAAACGCAGTGGAGGCGGAACCAGGATGCCGTCAGCATTTCTGGTGCACTGTGCAGCGGTGAACTTGTAAGCACCGTGGGAAGTACCGATCGCGATTGCCAGAGAATCGCAGCCGGTCTTGGTTACGAACTCTTCTACCTCTTCCGGACGGGTGTAAGCTTCCTTACCGGACTCTACAACGACTTCGTCTTCGATACCTGCAAGGGTACCCAGCTCAGCTTCTACTACTACGCCATGTGCGTGTGCATATTCTACAACCTGCTTGGTCAGAGCGATGTTATCCTCAAAGCTCTTGGAGGAAGCATCGATCATAACGGAGGTAAAGCCGCCGTCGATGCAGTCCTTGCAAAGCTCGAAAGTATCACCGTGATCCAGGTGCAAAGCGATAGGGATGTCCGGATGCTCGATCACGGCTGCCTCAACCAGCTTAACCAGATACGTATGATTTGCATAAGCTCTTGCGCCCTTGGAAACCTGCAGGATCACCGGTGCCTTCAGCTCATCAGCTGCCTCAGTGATACCCTGAACGATCTCCATGTTGTTCACGTTGAAAGCACCTACAGCGTATCCGCCGTTGTATGCCTTCTTGAACATTTCAGTTGTTGTTACAAGTGCCATAAAACAAAACCTTCCTTTCTTGAAAATTTGTTTAGGATTAGTCGCCACTTATTATATACAAATCCCGGGTGTTATTCAAGGAAAATAATAAATAAATTACGAAGGTCAAATGTAAGCGTTTACTTAAATGCCTGCTTGCACGCTGTCGATTGCGAGCCATGGCTCACCGCAGCAACACGCCGATGATCTTCTCGCTCCTTACTACCCCGACCCTCTCATCCCGGCTGTCAACGCTCTCGGCCGCGTTGTCACCAAGCACCAGATAGGCGCCTTCCGGCAGGGTATAGCCGGCCAGAGTACCGCGGCCGTACATTGCCGCTTCCTCGGGAGACAAATGATCTCCCGGCACATGCGTGATGCGCTTCACCAGGCGGCAGCCCAGCTGCGGCGCCTCAAAGACGATCACATCCCCGGTCTGATATTCGCGGCGGATCCTGCTCACTGCCACGATCTGCCCGTTGCGGTATGCCGGCTCCATCGATGCATCCCTTATCAGCGCCAGCTGCACAAAAAAGCGGGATATGATAAATGCCGCCAGCACAGCCACGGCGGCACACAGCAGGAACCCCTTATTCTTCCGGACCATCTTACGCAAGCGCCTGATCATGGCCTTCCCACGGCTCTTTTCCGCCATTCTCTTCCCGGAGCTTCGCTGTTCCCGCTGTTCGGACTCCACAGTTCTTGCGCGTTTTCGCTTTTCGGGATCCGCATCCGTATTCTTATTTGTTTTCTTCCGGTTTCCGGTAGACGACATCATCGCTCTCCACTTCTTTGTTGCGATTCTCATCGATATGCAAAAAGACAAACAGCGCCTTCTTCATCTTGCGGAAATAAATGCCGAAGACCGCTCCCAGCGCGATCACCACGCCGGCCACCGCCTGGATCACGTAGGTCATGACCGACGGATCGATATAGGCATAGGCTGTCACACCGAACAGCAGCATTGCAGATACGAAGCAATACAGGGTAAAGAGCAGATACCGGATCGTCTTTCCCGGATGCAGCGCCCTGTGCCGTCCGCGGAAATTATCAAAATGACTTATGTTTCTCATCCCGCGGCCTCCTTCCTTTTCGCGATCTGTGCCAGCACTTCCGATACGATCACGTCACCGCCTACATATGCCGCGTGGTCCGGATGACAGATGTATTCCTGTACCAGTGCTTCCGTATGCTCCTGATATTCCGCCGAATGCGCCAGCAATTCTTCCGCCAATGCACGGATCTCTCCCATCTTCTCCGGCGCCAGGCGCCTGCCGATCATATCCCGCAGTTTGATGTCAAAGGGCTCGATATCGATCTCTTTGTAATCCTCGTTCATGATCTTCATCGGCGTGTCGATATACAATACCGGCCGTCCCGTAGTAAAAGCATATTCCCAGGCGATACCCGACCAGTCGGTGATCAGCAGGTCTGCCTCCATGACCGTATTATTGGAAGAAAAGTCCGTCTGGATATGCACATGCTCTGATTCGTACTTTTCCTTAAGCTGCTGCATATACTCGGCTTTTAAACGTACCTCCTGCGGATGCGGGCGCACGATCACATCGTAATCGCCCTTCGACAGTTCTGAAAGCATCTCTTCCAGACAACTGTCCACGATGTTGTCCGCCTGCCAGGACGGCGCGATCAGGATCTGCTTGCGGTCGTGCTTCTCATGCGTACCTGCCCGGTAAGCCGCGCGCATATCATCCAGCAGCGGATAGCCCACCTCGGCCAGCACTTTCTTCCGCAGGTCGTACTTCTCCTCGATGGCCAGTTCCTCTTCCTTCTGCATCTTGTCCGCACAGAAGACGATGTCAAAGTATTCCATACACATCTTGCGCATGGTCAGGTTATTGCTGCCGATGTTGTGCTGCACATAGATGTACTTCATATCCTGCCGCAGATAACTGCGCTTAATGTGGAAATGCTCCAGATCCGGCATGGTCATCACCACCACGTCCGCTTCCAGTTTCATCATCAGGGTGATCAGTTTGTTCTCGCCGATGTAATAAGCCCGGATCTTCGGCTCTTCTGCCGCCTTTTCAAAGATCGCATCCTTCGGATCACTGGTGATATAGTGGATCGTCAGATCCGTATACTTCAGGATATATTCGATATAGCCTTTAAAATACTTATAAAATCCGCTGCCCTCAGAGTAAAACACCAGATGTTTGTTCAGCACGGAGAAGAAACGCTTGTAATCCTTCCGCTCCCGCTTGCGGTTTTCCGAGAAATACCCCTCCTTCTTCTTGCCTCCCACGCTCTGCAGGCCGGCCAGTGCCTTGCGGCTCTCTTCCAGCGCCTCGTAATCTACATATTTCTTCGGTGAGATCACCGCATTCAGCGCATACATCTGCACGATGGACAGCAGATTGGATGCCACCCAGTACAGCGCCGTTCCCACCGGAACGAACCAGCCCAGATACAGGGAGAGCCCTACGGAAAACGCCATCATACCGTACTGGTTCCACTTGCTCTGCTCTGCCTGCAATACATTGCTCTTATTCTGCGTGTAACTCATCAGCCATGCCGAAGCCGCAGCCGCCAGCGGCGACCACAAAAGCGAAAGTCCCTTCTGCGAAGGCACATGCCCCAGATTGACCGCGCCCCAGTTCATATTGATGGCCGGATCCTCGATGCCGGCGCGGATGGCTGCCACCACGCCGATCAAAAGCACCAGCTGTACGATCATCGGGATCGTCGACAGCAGCGGATGATAACCTTCTTCCTTAAAGATCCGGTTCTGCTCTTCCCCCACCTTATCCTTCTGTCCGTAGTACCGTGCTTTCAGAGAATTGATCTGCGGCTGGATCCGGATCATCGTGATGGAGTTCACATGCGTCCAGATTGACAGCGGCAGCAGTACCAGTTTCGAGAATAACGTAAATAACAGGATTGCCAGACCATAGTTTCCGCAGACACGGTAACACCAGTCCATGCATTTCTTCAACAGCCGCGATAACGGCCCTTCCGCAGCCGCACGTTCCTTCTGTCCTGCCGGTGCGTACCGCACACCGGTCTCCTTCAGCGCCGAATCATCGATCGCGATCCCGTCCTGCTCCATCTCGGCGATCTCCGGCAGGTACAGATCCTCCCAACCGTCATCCCAGCTGTAATAATAAAACCTCCGAGGGCTCCCGTCCGGATTGCAGGCACGTACTGCCGCCTCGTCAAAGGCCTTTCCCTGTGCCACATCCTTTAACAGGCTCATCATATTGGCATGCGAATTTTTTACATCGGAGATCTGAAACGGATGATGCTCTCCCGCATTCTTCACAAAAAAGATCGGATACTGACCGTGTCCGTAATTTCCATGATCTGCCGTGACAATGATCGTAGCACTGTCATACAGCCCAAGTTCCCGGAGCTGGTCCAGATACTCCCCGACCATCGTACAGTTGCCCTCCGCTTCATCGATCACGTTGTAGATCCGGTCGGCTTCCGAATGCAGATCCCCGTCAAAGGTATACGGAAGATGGATCCCTGCCAGATGATACACGTGCATCGCCTTCGCCGCTTCTCCTTTTTGAAGCCGCTCGGTCGTCAGTTTGTTGTAAAAATCCTGTACGTCCCAGGAAAAAGCGGAATCGCCCTCTACAGTTGCCTGCAGCTGCCCAAAATCTTCCGTATCCACAAAGAAATAGCGTTTCAGCTGGTGAGGCATGTAGTTGAATGCCACCAGCGAATACATCTCTTTGGCAAATTCGACATTGCTTCCGATCCGGTACCGGCCATGCTCCACATTGGTGTATTTCGCGCAATCCGGATCCAGGAAATCACTGTTATCCGTATACACACTTACCTGTATGCCTTCCTGCGCCAGTACGTCATACAGATCCGTCTCCCCATAGGCCCGCCGGATATAGTCTGCATAGGTCTCCTGATTCAGGTATGGCACACCTGTCAGCAGATAGGGCAGTGCCCCCTTTGTCGTCGGATACATAGACGTCGTATCCTGATAATAGGTAAAATCCTCAAACATCTCCTGATAATACCCATTATAGTGCTCACGGAAGAACAGATCCTCCATATCTTCTCCGTCAAACGTATCCAGAATAAAAAGGATGATGTTCTCTTCCTGCCCCAGGGTAAGCAGATCCCGGTTCGTCACCACGACCTCCGACCGCACCGGTGCACTCATAATATGCTTTTTATAGAAGGAAAAACACAGCGTTACAAGCTGCAATCCGAGAAGTACCGCACAGACAAACCGCCCGAAACCATAGATCTTGTCTTTGATCACAAAGATGCTGAAGACCGCCGCAAGGATGGCGCCCGTGATCAGCACGATACTGGCCCAGGCATAGACCGGATGGCGGTCAAAATCGATTGTTACACCGTTTAGCACGCCATAGTGTCTTGGTATGAAATTCCCCTGCACATAAAAATACAGCAGTGTATTCAGAAGAAAAGTAAAGACGATCCAGCCCGCTTTTTTCTTTCCGATACAGCGATACAACACCTCCGCCACAGCAAACAGGATCAGAAAGGATATTGCAAAACACGCCCCTACCACCGGCAGCAGCTGTGTCAATCGAAACCAGAATTCACTTTCATTAGAGAAATAAGCATCTAACGGTGCAAAGACCGTAAACATAAATGCCGAGGCCAATACCCATAAGAGTAGGCCTCGGGCTTCTTTTTCTTTTTTAAACAAATACATTTTACGCTAAGACTTTCTTAATATTCGCAAGTATTTCCTCTTCGTCAAAGGGCTTGCTGATAAAATACTTTGCCCCGGCCCGCAGCGCGCGCATCAGCTTGTCCTGCTGCCCGGCTGCCGTGATCATGATCGCATTGGCCTTCGGATCATAGGATAAGATCTTCTCCAGCGCTTCCAGACCATCCATCTCCGGCATCGTGATATCGAGTGTCACCAGATCCGGCTTGCACTTCATATACGCCGCCAGGCCTTCGAGGCCGTTGCTTGCCTCCATGACCACGCGGTATCCGTCCTTTTCCAGGATATTGCGCAGCATCTGTCTCGACATCTTGGAGTCGTCCACGATCAGCACTCTCGCGCCGGTGCCTTCCGAAGTATCCTCCTGCGTCGTTACTGCGCCCAGTTTCAGCGCTTCTTCGCCGGCGCTGAATGTGCTGTTGACCGCGATCACGATCTCCAGCCTGCGTCCTTCCAGGATCAGCGGCATCACATAAAAGTCGCCCTTTGCCGCCTGCCCTGCAAAGCCTTTGGGCGGTTCCATATCAATATTGACACTCTTCTCGCTCATCGCCGTAGCCAGAAGACCGCTGGTCACGTTGATGAACTCGCAGACGGAATCGTAGGCGTCATCATAGACCTCGTCCATCTCCTGCTTAGAGAACGCAGATGCTACCTGCAGGAAAGCGCCGTTTTCTTCTTTTTCGGCGATCGCAATGTAGATCTCGTCATCCCCGCCCAGCTTCTGGCACGCCAGATGTGTATACGGGAGTTCCGTCGTCTTTCTCGCCTTTTCAATATAGAAGTCGCGGCTGACAAAACGGGTGATATTACGCGTCACCAGCCCGGCGATATCCAAAACATACGGCTTGGAGGAATATACAAACATC
>JAFWRC010000015.1 GCA_017508825.1 Lachnospiraceae bacterium | reverse complement strand
TGCAACAAAATATGCACGTCTTCTCCATTCTCACGTCTTTTAGAAAGACAATAGTAATCTCTTTGCTGCTTCCACGATACATAAATGCCGTCAACAAAAGAATCTGGTTTCAACAGTAATTCCATATTGCAGTTATTCTCTGAAATACTTGGAACATCTATAACATTGGTAATGGAAACTACACCCTCCTGTTCCGCCGATTCCTTCATCTGATTGTCACCCGGAAAAAATATAAGCCTCAATACTATTACACTAAAAATCATTCCTCCATACACCGCAACAAAGATGAATATGCCGTGCCGTCTTTCTTTTTCTCTTTCTGTTTTCTTCTCCACTGGGTTCCCGACACTTCTGTTACCTTTCCGATCCATTCTTTCACCCCTGCATTCTTTCTGTCCTGTCCAATCCTTCACGGCATCCCGGTTTCTATCAGCCCCCCGGTCTTACGCCATAATCGCATTTATTAGCAATTCCGCTTTCATCAAAATATATGAAAAAGAACTCTTCTTCCGATGTGCCCAGAAATCCAACCTGCTTCTCTCTGTATATATACCCACCTTTGGTACTTTTATAAAGACCGTCTGTTTCTATATCTCCAACCACATAATCAAACTCTCCGTATTCTTCAATTATTTCGGCTGAAGTCTTTCCTAGATAGTCATCCGGATCAAACTTCCTGCCACATCCTGATAACATAAAGATTAACAGAAACCATAACACAAGTAATTTCTTCGTACCTTTCATAACCATTTCTCCTTTTTATTTCCAAGATATCACTTCTTTTAGTGCGTCTTCAGACTAAATACCAGTTCTTTTCCGTTAAATACAACATAATCAAACGTCTCATACGTATATTTAGCCAACTCTTCCGAGAATTTCTCTGATGAATACCAGGGTCCTTCAAGTCCGCTCACATCTACCTTTGTAAAAACAAAATCCATCTCCGTTTCTTCCCACTCATAATTTTCTGATATTTCCTGCGCATATTGCTCATCCAAATATATGATCCCACGATACAAAGGTTCATGCGGTCCCATACTCATTACACCGGCTCCTGCATACTCTTCATAAGATGTGCTTTCATAATCAAGAATGCCGCTTGTATGGTTTTTGATAAAGGTATCACCATTGTGAAGGTAAGCCTGCTCTCCGTTTCCGGAATTACACGCTGTTGTACCAAACATAAAAGCCAACAATATAACTACTGATATTCTTTTATATTTCCATATTTCCATATTTTCATAACTGCTCGCTCTATATTTCTCCAAGGTCTATCAACACTACCGGGCGCCCCCGTCCGATCCCCATTCCGGCTTTTCATTTCTCTGCTTTCATTATATTCATCACGGTATCTATTCCGTTAACGTCTTATCATAATTATTTGCCGCGTTCATAAAGTGATAAATCGACGTGTATCGCTGGACGAACTCCCAAACAGTACATCGCATCGCATTCCTCGCCATCTGCCCCCGCGACCGTCCCGTCACACAGCCACCAGCATACCATCGGAACCTTATCATCACCTATTGTTGCAAAACGGCTTCCCACTGTATAAGATCCCTGCTTTAATGCATACTCTGTCATTGCACATATGTATTCTTCCTCTTCGTCTCCGTATTGACGCAAATCCTCTCTGCTCAAAAGCCCTATTTTATCATCCGATCCTTTTTGGAAATCCAGGATCAAGTTCTTTTCTTCCTCTGTGAATGCCTGCTGATAAAACATATCATTCAGCCATTCCTCAAGCCGATCATACGCCCGGCTGTCCAATACATACCGGCTTACCAAATCTACTGACCATCCGTTTTTTTTCAAAACGATCCACTCGATATCTTCTTCTCCGTTTAACGGATCTCCATCCTGCTCGTATCTGCCGAATGTATAAATATCACCAGCGGAAAGATCCTTAAAATACGCATACATTTCCTCCCCCATTCGTTCACAATAACACCTATCCAGCAAAACTTCACAAGCTGGATTATATCCATATTTCAATACTTCGATCGCTGCCTCGTAATCACCGGAATCCAATAACAAAGACGCCCGTTCATAGACATTCTTATTAACCATATCTCCGTTACCGGTCTGCATCAGAATCGGATATGCCATCTCATATTCTTCCACTTCCAGCAATCGAACTGCATAATTATACTTGTATCTATTCTGTTTACACAAAGCATCTGCCTCATCATATCGTCCGGCGTCGACCAATGCATTAATACAATGATTTTTTCTTATGACCACTTCTGTATGTTCCTCAAGTTTCTCCAGGCATTGAAATGCCTTTACATACTCTTCCGAAACGATCATTGCATTAATGCATGCGAGCTTCATCTCAAAAACAGCATCCGTGTTACTAAGTTCACACAAAATCGTATAGGCTGATTCATAATCACCTTCCCGTATCAATTTCCCCGCCATATCCTGCTTCCAGGCAGGATATACAATAAAAGAAACAGCAAAGAAAACCATACATGCAATATAAGTCATCCCTATGAAAACAGACGATCTCCTGCGTATTTTTTTTGCTTCTTCCCGTATTTCCTTTTCTTCCATAACCCTTCTCTTTTTTATCCTCTCTCCGTTTGATCCAATAGTTCTCGATATCCCGGCAGGTATTGTACCGCAATGACATTTTCCGGGTGTACAAGCGTCAGATACAGTACTGTTACAAAGAACCACTCCAACGGTTTCATCAGGATGTACACCACATCGCATGCTGTTTTGGTACGAATACATCTTGCAATCGGAAATCCGTATTTATCATAAAAGCTGCGGATCACATGATGTAACCGCGGTGTCTTCCATTCCAAAACAAGTTCGAATGCATTGGCAATCTCGAGTTGCCGGTTAACTACCACCCTGTGGCCGTGACGTTCTCCCATACGGATCGGCTTTACCACCTTTTCATGTCCGTGTGCCGCCACCGTACAGAGATAATGCTGATCTTCGTACACATTCGGCGGTGGGATCATCTGTGAAAGATTCCAGTTTGCAGTCTCCGTCCAGGTAGCGATCAATGCGTCCGGTCGCTGATGCATAAGTACGGATATTCCCAAAAAGACTCCCAGCATCGGAAGTACAGCGATCACGGCAAAGAGCGGCCAAAACTGTGATCTGCCAAGCATCCCTTCATACCAGGCAAGTTTCTTTGCATCCAATTCTCCCGCTGTAATCTGTTCTTCACGTATCTTATTCCATTCCATGATCTTCTCTCTGATCAGCGAAAACATTATGATGATCACATTCGCCGGAAAGAGCATAAGCGGCAATAATTCTGTTTTATAAATCTGAATACATCGTAGCACAAGCGTTATTGCTGCCGGATACATCGCAGCGATCGCAAGTACCGAAACCAAAGGCGGTGTACGACCCATTTTTCGCGAAGCCAGGAACAACGCTGCTACAATACCGATCAATATAAATGCGTCATATATCCCCCGGGTCTGTGAATTCATATACTCGTGCACTTCGTTATTGACAAGCTGCACATACCAGGCGCTTTCCGTCATATTCCATTGAATTCCCTCATATAACAAACTCAATATCGTTCCAAATAGAAATGTCAGTCCCCGGCACAATCTTTTCCATTTCATCTTCGGATCAAAAAAACTATATACATTTCCCACCGTTAAGAGAAACGGAAGAATTCCGCATATACCGTATAATAATAAAAGTCCTATTATCTGCATTCTTCATCCCCTATTCTTATTGTTTGTATCCGTTCTTTCTCCATTTCTTCACCCCTGCATTCTTTCTGTCCGGTCCAGTACATCACGGTAGCCCGGCAGGTACTGCACCGCAATAACGTTTTCCGGATGAGCTAGTGTCAGATACAGTACGATCACAAAGAACCATTCCAGCGGTTTCATAATGAAATATACGACATCGCAGGCGCTTTTCGTACGGATGCATCTCGCAATGGGAAATCCGTATTTATCGTAAAAATTGCGGATCACGCGGTGCAGCCGCGGCGTCTTCCACTCCAGTACCAGTTCAAAAGCATTGGCAACCTCCAGCTGTCGGTTGACTACCACCCTGTGGCCGTGGCGTTCCCCCATACGGAGCGGTTTCACCACTTTCTCATGTCCGCCTGCCGCCACGGTGCACAGATAATGCTCATCCACCTGTACATTCGGCGGCGGGATCATCTGTGACAGATTCCAGTCTGCTGTTTCCGTCCAGGCTGCGATCAACGCATCCGGCCGCTGCCCCATAAGGATCGATATCCCAAGCACCACACCTAACAGCGGAATGGTTACCAGCAATGCGATCCACGGCCAGTTCTGCGCCTTTCCCAGTACGCCGTCATACCAGGCCTGATCCTTTTTATCCATCATTCCGGTTGCGATCTTCTCCTCACGCCCTTCATTCCACTCCAGGATCTTTTCCCGTATCAGTGAGCACATCATGATCAGCAGATTCATCGGCAATACCATCAGCGGGATACTCCCTAAATCTACAAATATCTGAACACACCAGATCACCAGTGTTACTGCCGCAGGATACATGGATGCGATCGCCAAAACAGAGATCAGCGGCGGCGTTTTACGCATTTCGCTTACGGACAAGATCAGAAAACCGGCGGCGCCGATCATCAGGATCACAACATATATCCCCATATATTGCTCATTCATGATCTCATGTACCTGTTTATTGGTCAGCTGCACATTCCAGGCCTTGTCTGTCACCTCTCTCCCCCATACCACCAGGTACAAAGCGCTCAGAAACACGCCCAGTATGACGGTTGCGACCCAGAATAATCTCTTCATTATTTTCTTTTTTGAAAAAATCCCATAAATATTCGCAATGCTTAATACAAACGGCGAGCCCAATGCAACAACCATTATCACCAGCCATAAAGCGATCTCCATTATGTTTCCACCAATATTTCTCATATTCGCTCCTCTCTGCTTACATTACTCTTGCGCTATTATCAATCTTTTTTCTGCTGATTCTTCAGTTACTATTTTGAATGACTTAATACATACGATAAGCACATATATAACGATTGCGATCATAACAGGGATCAGCATAAGAGCAATCCCGCAAGCCACGCCTTTCGCGGCATTATCCCCAGCGGGAATGTCGGAAGACATATTCTTCACTAAATTTTCACTTCCAATCAGACTCGCTTGCAAAATCCCCCTGTGTAATGCCGGGACCAGTATCGCCGGTAACATATTGTCCCACCCTTTGAGCTTCTTATGATCCAAAGCATTATATTTTGCCTTTGCATAATACCATCCCTGAAATACACCCACACAGACGAGAAACGCCTCCGTGGGAAGTAACATTAGTATCTGCTGCGACAAGTACCCTCCAAATGAAAAAGTAAAATTCCGGAACAACGAAAAGCCAAATGATATTAGTGTGGCATATATAACAGCATCATAGCGATATCTGAAATACCTGCTCTTCCAGGTAATCCGTTTTAAGACCAAAAATTTTACAATCTCTCCGATCAGGATGCTCAGCATTTCCATTGTTAGCCGGAAGGTACTGTTATTTGAAAGAGCAGGATTTTTCATAATAACACTCCCGATCATCCAACTTACCATCAAAAGCAGTAAGGATATTCCTGCGCCCGCAATAAACAGAGCAAACAGAAACCCCTTTTTCTTTTCCTTCTTTTGCTTATCCTTTGAATGAATGACCGCCAAAAGAATAATCGCCGGTATAAAGTGGTATTCTGCGTATAAACATAAATAAGACATTTTGATCCTCTCCTTATTCTTCCTGATCAGCGCTACGAATAATGCAATGGCCTGCCATTCCATTGTTTTTCCTCCGTTCTGATCTCAGCTGAGTTATAGTATATCACCGCAGTTCTGTTTGTCAATATAAATTTATCGACTTGCGATAAAATATTATTATGCCACGAAAATTTATTATTGTTTTATTCAGCAATATAGAAGTTTACTAAAAACCCCCCATATGTTGGAATAGGACTGAAATATCAAGCCGAAATATTAATACACATCATACGATCTTGTCCGGGCGTTTCCATTCAAAAAATCCGCCCAAAGGCGGATTTTCCTATAACAAAGGCAGGCTTTACAGCCTGCCGGTTCAATGTCTCGGGATATTCGATTATTCCTGTGTTTCGGTCGTTGCAGCGTCTGCGGGCTGCTCCGCCGCTTTGTCATCGCCGCCCTTGTCTCCGGCAAGTTCGCGGATCAGACGGATCAGTTCGAGATCGGACTGGGAAAGGCGGAGATTGGTCTCCATCTTACGACCTTCCGGTGTCGTCACAGTCATTTCAACGACTGTTCCTTCCTTGGCGCCAGCCTGCGCTACTGCCTGCAAAAACGGGAAAAACTTGGGGTGATTGGTTCCGAACTCTCCAAGCAGTCCTTTAACCTTAAATAACTCCATAGGGTTGATCATGTCTATCTCTCCATTCAAGTAAGTATTATTGGGGTATCCCTTTTTACCGATACCCATCAAATTTTAACTGTTTTTTGCGGATTTATCAATCCTTTTTCGGCCAGAAAGATTCGTTTTTCCTTGCCAGACGTTCTTCAAAATCCAGCACCGGCATCGGCCGGTCAAAGAAATAACCCTGGGCTATAAAACAGTTGTTATCCTGCAGAAGGAGCACATGCTCTTCCGTCTCCACACCTTCTGTAATACATTCCAGTCCCATATCCTGTGCCATGGCGATCACGTGCCGGAGCATTGTGCTGTCATAATCCTGATCGTCCTCTGCCGTCGGAAGGAAACTCTTATCCAGTTTCAGCACATCCCAAGGTACCTCACGGATCAGATTGATGGAAGAATAGCCTGTACCGAAATCATCGACTGAAGTAGCGATCCCCGCCTCATGCAGCCCGTTTACGATCTTTTTCAGATCATTGAACTCCACGTCTGTGGTGGTCTCGGTCAGCTCCACCTCAATGTATTCGTGCGGTACGTGATTGTCATCGATGATATCCATGATATGTTTCAGCAGATCCATATCTCCCAGATGCCGTCTGGACAGGTTAAAGGAGATCCGCACCGGCTCCTTCCCCGCATCAAGCCATCTGCGCAGATCGTGACATACCCGCTCCAGCATATAAAAATCCAGCGTACAGATATTGTTGCTCTGTTCCAATATGGGGATGAATTTACCCGGCGGGATAACTTCTCCGTCGATCACCCAGCGGCACAGTGCTTCCGCCCCGACCAGATGATATTCCCGCAGTTCAACTTTCGGCTGGTAATACACCTTGAACTCCCCGTTCCGGATAGCCTCCGGAAACCGGTTCTCGATCCTCTTGGCTTCGGTCTGCCGGCGCTCCATCTCCTCGGAGTAAAATACCTCGTCCGTATCCTTGCTTTTCTTCGCCGCGATCATCGCTACGCTGACACGGTCCATCACCGATTCCGGCCCGCGGATCTCATCCCTTTCGTCCGGAAGGAAATACCCTGCTGCAGCACTGATGTGGATCCTCTCACCTGTGTTCTGATTATATACAAAACTCACACCGCGCATATGACTCCGGACGAGTTCCAGATCCTGCCGGTCAAAGAGCACGAGAAAATTATCGCCTCCGATCCTTCCGATCTTTCCCGGGTCTCTCAATTTATCCATCAGCTGATGCACGTATGCCTTCATCAGATCCGTAGCCTTATCGCGTCCGACACGCTCATTCACCAGCGAAAAGCTCTTCAGATTAAAATAGCAATAGCCGAATTCCTGTGCTCTTCTCTGCGCGGACAGTCTGCCGATCAGTTCCATCACATAGGACAGATTGTAGACCATCAGCTGCATATCCATACTGGTACGGATATCGATCAGATCCAGCAGGCGTATCCTGCCGGTGAATGCATAGAATGCCTTTTGAAATACGTGGATCTTTTCCAGATCCTCTGCGTCCCACGGCTCTGCATCCTGCCGCTCATAGATCGTGATCAAAACAACACTGTGCCCGCCGCTTTCTTCTCTGGATCTGTAGGGATTGTTCGGGTTGGGGACCCCCTCCTCGAAATAGATATCCGTCTCGCTACGATGCTCCGCCTCATCCTTTATCGTATGAAACGATTCCACCTGCACTTTTGCGATCCGCAGCGCCCGGCAGACCGGTGTGATGATCTGCGTCATCGCGTCCTGATTCCATATTGACAGTCGTTCCATCCGAAGGATGAATTCGTCCATCGCCGCACTATAATCGTGTATATCAACCATATATCCGCCTTTCCAACCTGTTGAAAAGTATGATCCGGGCTGTCATCAAAATCAAGGAAAGCGCTTTCAGTCTTGGCCCTCTTTAACAGATTTCCAACTACACTTATAGCAAAATAATACCATTTTTCGGGGATTCTGGCAAGAAAAGAAAAACCCGGCCTGCAACTTACGGTTGCAAGCCGGCTTTCCTCATTCGTTAACTTCCCTCTTAGCGGAAGACTTTTTTAATTATACTCCCTTTTCCAGAGCCAGGGTTCTGGTGGTCAGGTCGCATACCTCGGACGGACCGTAGTACTGAATTGCACCCGGATAGGTGAAGCAGGTCTTAACCGCCCACTCTTCTCTGTGTGCTTCAAAGTACTTGAACGGCGCGCCATCCAGCTCTACCAGAGCCTTACGGATAACCGGCTTATCTTCGCCGTTTCTGCGCTCCATGTTCATCATCTTGGTGATCGGCATACCGCCTGCTACCCACTCCTCAGCCGGCTTGGACAGATTGGATACCTTGGAAAGATATCCGGTGTATCCGTACTGGATCAGCATGAATGCATTGTAGCCCAGGGAGTAGCAGTAATCTGCATCAAAGTTAGACGGGAATGCACATCTGCCTTCGTAACCGAAGAAGTGATGCTGGGTTCCGAATTTGCCCTTGTAGGTGCCTGCTGCTTTTCTTGCAGCCAGTTTCTCTTTTACCATCTCGGAGAAGAGTTTCTCGGACTCGATCAGGGAAACCTGTACGTTACCGTGCGGATCTCTCTCCAGGAACAGCTGCTGCTGTACGAACTGCGGCAGGATCTCAAATACCTTGAAGGATTCTGCGGACAGACCGTTCTTGATGAAGTCATACTTTGCATCCCAGCTCGGCAGTGCATTGAACTCATCGGTCTTCTTGCCTGCCAGCAGCTCATTGATCTCTGCGATCAGCTTGGAGAATTCCGGTACAAACTCTACGATACCTTCCGGAATAATGGCTACACCGAAGTTGTCGCCGTTTGCTGCACGCTTCTCTACAGAATCTGCGATGTAATCAGCGATCGCGGACAGGGACATCTTCTTTGCTGCTACTTCTTCACCGATCAGGCAGATGTTCGGCTGTGTCTCCAGTGCGCACTCCAGTGCCACGTGGGAAGCGGAACGGCCCATAACCTTGATGAAGTGCCAGTACTTCTTAGCGGAGTTTGCATCACGCTCGATGTTACCGATCAGCTCGGAGTAGGTCTTGGTAGCGGTATCGAAACCGAAGGATGCTTCGATGTCTTCGTTCTTCAGGTCACCGTCGATGGTCTTCGGGCAGCCGATCACCTGTACGCCGGTGTTGTGAGCTGCCATATACTCAGCCAGTACAGCAGCGTTGGTATTGGAATCGTCACCACCGATGATCACGATCGCGGTCAGACCATGCCTCTTTGCCACTTCGGTCACGATCTTGAACTGATCCTCGGTCTCCAGCTTGGTACGGCCGGAACCGATGATATCAAAACCGCCGGTGTTACGATATGCGTTGATATACTCGTCATCAAACTCGATGTAGTCATCTTCGATCAGACCGCTCGGGCCGCCCTTGAATCCCAACAGTACATTGTTCTTGTCGGTTGCCTTGATGGCATCGTACAGACCGCATACTACGTTATGTCCGCCCGGTGCCTGGCCGCCGGAAAGGATCACGCCGACTACCTGCTTCTTTGCTGCAGAAGTGTTCGCACCCTTCTGGAAGGTGATCTCGTTCTTGCCGTAGGTGTTCGGGAACAGTGCCTTGATCTTGTCCTGGTCTGCTACGCTCTGGGTTGCAGCACCGTCTTTTACGCAGATCTCAGCGATACCGCCGCGGAGCATGCCCGGCAGCTTCGGTGTGTACTCATATCTTGCTTTCTGAAGCGGTGAAAGATTCATGATGTTTTCTCCTTTTTTATTATAGATTTTATAGATTTCATCTTTTGACGGACACCTTCCCCGCGTGCCCGCGCAACGGGTATATTATATCATAAAACCTTCCTTTTCACTATCCCAAATTGAAGAATATCTGCCGAAAATGGTACCCGGTTTCTGTGTAAAATGTGGAAATGGGAAATAAAAATAGCGTTCTGCTTGCAGAACGCTTGCGCCGAGCGCGGTTGCGTCAGCAACATATTCCTTACGCGCGAGTGCGCATCCCCCGGAGGGTTTTTTTGCTATAGGAAATTGCTGAGCAATTTCCTATAAAGCAAAAAAGACCACGGTGTTTGCCACCGTGGTCCTTTGAATTACCTTATGATCCGTTTAATCTCAGCCTGCTGCTTTCTTAGCCTTCTCAGCCTTGATCGCTGCGGTCAGCTGCGGAACGATCTTGTTCAGATCGCCTACGATACCGTAGTCAGCTACGTCAAAGATCGGAGCATCCTCATCCTTGTTGATCGCAACGATGATGTCGGACTCTTCCATACCTGCTACGTGCTGGATCGCACCGGAGATACCGATTGCGAAGTACAGGTTCGGGCGAACGGTCTTACCGGTCTGGCCTACCTGCAGATTCTTCGGCTTCCAGCCTGCATCTACAACTGCACGAGAGCAGGAAACGGTACCGCCAAGAGCCTCAGCCAGATCCTCAAGGATCTTGAAGTTCTCAGGAGAACCTACACCACGACCGCCGGATACCAGAACCTTAGCATCCATGATATCAACGGTATCGGAAACTGCCTTAACAACTTCCTTGATGGTGACATATCTGTTGTCCGGTGTGAAGCCCGGATTGTACTCGATCACTTCTGCCTTTGCACCTGCGATCGGATCGATCTTCTGCATAACGCCGGGACGAACGGTTGCCATCTGCGGACGGTTGTCCGGGCAAGCGATAGTTGCGATGGTGTTGCCGCCGAATGCCGGACGGGTCATCAGCAACTGGTTCTTCTTCTGCTCCTGGCCCGGGATCGGGTTCAGAGGGAAGTCACCGATATCCAGCTGTGTACAGTCAGCGGTCAGACCGGTTGCAACACGAGCGGAAACGGTAGGACCAAGGTCACGGCCGATCGCGGTAGCGCCTACCAGCATGATCTCCGGCTTGTACTCGTTGATCACGGATGCCAGTGCGTGTGCGTACGGCTCGGTTCTGTAATCCTTCAGTTCCGGATCATCTACTACGATAACACGGTCAGCGCCGTACTCAGCCAGACGGTCAGCCAGGCCCTTTACGCCGGAACCGATCAGCACTGCGGTAACCTGTGTAGCCAGCGGTGCTGCAAGATCTTTTGCTTTACCCAGCAGTTCAAATGCAATGGGGCTGATCTCATTGTCTACCTGCTGTGCGTAGACATATACGCCCTTGTAATCTTCTAATGCCATTTTCAAAAATCTCCTTCCGAAATGATTTTACAGCGCGTGCTTCTCGTTCAGCTTGCCGACGATATAGGAAACTGCCTCTTCCGGAGAGTCCGGAGTAACCTTCTCGCCTTTGCCCTTACGAACCTTATCGGATGCCTTAGCGATCTTGGTCGGGGATCCCTTCAGACCAAGGTTGCAATCCTCAACATCCTTCAGGTCAGCGCGGCCCCAGGTAGTGATCTCTGCCTTTACAGCATCGAAGATACCGCCTACGGACATATATCTCGGCTCGTTCAGTTCTGCCAGAGCTGTTACCAGACACGGCATCTGAGCCTCAACGATGTGATATCTGTCATCATACTGACGCTTTACGGTAACTTTCTTTGCAGCTTCGTCTACCTGAATATCCATTGCATAGGAGATTACAGGAAGCTTCAAGTGCTCAGCGATCTGCGGACCAACCTGTGCGGTATCACCGTCGATAGCCTGACGGCCGGTGATGATCAGGTCATACTCCAGATTGCGGATCGCACCTGCGATCGTGGTGGAAGTAGCCCAGGTATCTGCACCACCCAGTACACGGTCGGTAACCAGGATTGCCTTGTCAGCGCCCATAGCCAGTGCTTCCTGCAGCACATCTGCCGCCTTCGGAAGACCCATGGTCAGTACGGTTACTTCTGCGCCGTACTTATCTTTCAAACGCAGTGCTGCCTCAAGACCTGCCTTATCATCCGGGTTCATGATGGTCAGCATTGCTGCTCTGTTTAATGTTCCGTCCGGATTGAACTCTACGCCGCCCTTGGTATCCGGAACCTGCTTGATACATACGATAATTTTCACTTTAAGAGTTCCTCCTTACTTCAGAATATTAGCAGAGATGACCATACGCTGTACTTCGGAAGTACCTTCGTAGATCTCTGTGATCTTTGCGTCACGCATCATACGCTCTACATCGTACTCACGGATGTAACCGTAACCGCCGTGGAGCTGAACTGCCTTGGTTGTTACTTCCATAGCAACTTCTGCTGCGTAAAGCTTAGCCATAGCTGCTTCTACAGAATAGGAAACCTTCGGGTTCTTCTGATACTCTGCTTTCTTCATTGCTGCAGCGTATACCAGATACTGAGCTGCCTGTACCTTGGTAGCCATATCTGCCAGCTGGAACTGTGTATTCTGGAATGCACCGATCGCACGTCCGAACTGCTTACGCTCTTTTACATAGTTGATGGTGGTCTCCAACGCGCCTTCTGCCAGACCCAGAGCCTGTGCAGCGATACCGATACGGCCGCCGTCCAGGGTGTGCATAGCGATGTTGAAGCCCTTGCCCTGCTGTCCTAACAGGTTCTCCTTCGGGATACGGCAATCCGTGAAGATCAGCTCATAAGTGGAAGATCCGCGGATACCCATCTTGTTTTCCTTGGTACCGAAGGTGAATCCCGGTGTACCTTTTTCTACGATGAACGCGGAGATCTCTTTCATCATCTTGCCGCGCTTCTCGATCTTGCCGGTTACGGCGAAGATCACATATACATCTGCTTCCTTACCGTTGGTGATGAAGCACTTGGAGCCGTTCAGCACCCACTCGTCACCATCCAGAACAGCCTTGGTCTGCTGTCCCTGAGCATCGGTACCTGCGCCCGGCTCGGTCAGACCGAAAGCACCCAGCTTCTCGCCCTTTGCAAGGGGAACCAGGTATTTCTGCTTCTGCTCTTCGGTACCGAATGTCATGATCGGGTCTACACAACGAGAGGTATGTGCGGATACGATAACGCCTGTGGTACCGCAAACCTTGGAAAGTTCCTCTACACACATTGCATATGCCAGAGGATCTGCGCCCTGTCCGCCGTACTCCTTCGGTACAGGAATGCCCAGAAATCCGTATCTGGCCATCTTCTCAACCGTCTCACGCGGGAAGCGTTCTTCTTCGTCTACTTCCTGTGCAAGAGGCTTTACTTCGTTCTCGGCGAAATCTCTGAACAGCTGTCTCGCCATCTCATGTTCTTTGTTCAACGTGAAATCCATGATTTATTATAAACCTCCTTTAATAATTTCCCTGTGAATTAGATCGCATCAACCGGAGTCTTGGTTCTGTCTGCGTTGTATACGTAGAAGCCCTTGCCGCTCTTAACACCAAGGTTACCGCCGCGTACCATCTTGCGGATCAGCGGGCATGCACGATACTTGCTGTCCTTGGTCTCGTTATAGAGAACATCCATGATCGCAAGGCAAATATCCAGACCTACATAGTCGCCCAGCTCCAGGGGACCCATCGGATGATTTGCGCCAAGCTTCATAGCGTTGTCGATGCCTTCGATATCGGAAACACCTTCCATCTTGATGAAAGCTGCTTCGTTGATCATCGGGATCAGGATACGGTTAACAACGAAACCTGCTGCCTCGTTTACCTGAACCGGTGTCTTGCCGATCTCAACGGAGATCTTCTTGATCTTCTCAACGATCTCTGCCGGAGTGTTCACACCTGCGATCACTTCGATCAGCTTCATTCTGTCTGCCGGGTTGAAGAAGTGCATACCAACTACCGGACGGTTTACACCCTTTCCGATCTCAGTGATGGAAAGAGAAGATGTATTGGATGCGAATACGCAGTCTGCCTTGCAGATCGCGTCCAGCTCCTTAAATGTGGTCTGCTTTACGTTCATATCTTCGAAAGCTGCCTCTACGATCAGATCGCAGTCTGCACAGATATCCTCTTTCAGACCCGGAGTGATGGAAGAAGTGATCTTGTCCACCTGCTCCTGTGTCAGTTTTCCTTTCTCTACCAGCTTAGCATAGCCCTTAACGATCTTGTCCTTACCGCCTTCTGCCCACTCCTGCTTGATGTCGCAGAGAGCTACGGTATAGCCGTCAACCTGTGCAAATGCCTTTGCGATACCCTGTCCCATGGTACCGGCTCCGATAACACCTACCTTCATTTATCTTTCCTCCTTAAATTAATTTACTTGTTTATGTGTCATTCCTGCTCTTCAAATCTCTGCATATACGGATTATCCGCATTCTGCATAAGAGCATCTTCCTGGAGAGCCTGCTGCTCCAACTGCTTACGCAGTTTCTTATCTTTACTCTTCGTATTTGCGGATTGTGTCATGCCGATGATCACTGCGAGCAGTATGCCGCCTCCGATCACGCCCGCCACGATCAGCAAAAACAATAACATCCCGGTCATGATCATTACTTATTCTGGAATGCTACAACCTTTACCTTGGTCGGGTCATCCTTCTTCTTTAAGAAGTTACCCATACCTGCTCTCTGGTCTTCGGTCTCGAAGCAGTCACCAAAGAGTTTTTCCTCAATTGCAACACCTTCGTCGATGGAAACCTGCAGACCTTCGTTGATTGCCTTCTTGCAGTTACGAACAGCGATCGGAGCCTGCTTTGCGATGCCTGCAGCCATCTTCTCAGCTGCTGCCATCAGCTCATCCTGCGGATATACAGCGTTTACCAGACCGATACGGAAAGCTTCGTTTGCATCGATATTTCTTGCGGTGTAGATCATCTGCTTTGCCATACCTGCGCCAACCAGACGAGCCAGTCTCTGGGTACCGCCGAAGCCCGGAGTAATGCCCAGACCTACTTCCGGCTGTCCGAACAGAGCATTGTCAGAGCAGATACGGATGTCACAGCTCATAGAGATCTCGCAGCCGCCGCCCAGTGCGAAACCGTTTACCGCAGCGATCACCGGGATCGGGAACTTCTCGATCTTTAAGAACACATCGTTACCCTTCTTGCCGAAAGCTTCGCCTTCTGCCTTGGACAGAGTGCTCATCTCGCCGATATCAGCGCCTGCCACGAAAGACTTCTGGCCTGCACCGGTCAGGATCAGGCAGCGGATCGTGTTCAGATCTACTGCATCCAGAGTAGCGTTCAGCTCATCCAGAACCTGGGAATTCAGAGCATTCAGTGCCTTCTCACGGTTGATGGTGATGATGCCTACTGCGTCTTTTACTTCATATAATACAAATTCCATATTTTCCTCCAAACTTATGAAAGGGTGGCGTTTCCACCACCCTTATTTTTTGATATGATTATCCCTCGTAAGCTTCTACGATCGTAGCGCAGCCCATACCACCGCCGATGCACAGGGTAGCCAGACCTTTCTTAGCACCCTTTGCTTCCATCTCGTGAAGCAGGGTAACCAGAATACGTGCGCCGGATGCGCCTACCGGATGGCCAAGTGCGATCGCACCGCCGTTCGGGTTCAGCTGCTTATCTACATCGATGCCCAGGTCCTTGCCTACTGCTACAGACTGAGCTGCGAATGCTTCATTTGCCTCGATGATATCGAAGTCTTCGATCTTGTAACCGCATTTTGCCATTGCCTTCCTGGTAGCTGCAACAGGTCCGATACCCATAACTTCCGGACGAACACCTGCCAGTGCGCCTGCTACGAAAGTAGCCATCGGCTTAACGCCCAGTTCCTTAGCCTTCTCTTCGGTCATAACAACGATCGCTGCTGCACCGTCATTGATACCGGAAGCGTTACCTGCGGTAACCACACCGTCCGGATTCAGCGGTTTTAACTTAGCAAGACCTTCGATAGTGCTGCCCTCACGAGGACCTTCATCCTTGTTGAATACGATGGTTTCTTTCTTCTTCTTGATCTCGACCGGAACGATCTCCTTGTCGAATGCGCCTGCAGCCTGTGCAGCGCAAGCCTTCTGCTGGCTCTTCAGAGCGAACTCATCCAGCTCTTCTCTGGTCAGGTTCCACTCTTTTGCTACATTGTCAGCAGTTGTGATCATGTGGTAATCGTTGAATGCATCCCACAGAGCATCCTTTACCATGGTGTCAACCAGGCCACCCTTGGACTGGCTCGGCCACATCATACGATATCCGTAACGTCCATTCGGAATAGCAAAAGGCGCCATGGACATGTTTTCCATACCGCCGGCAACAACGATGTCTGCATCGCCTGCAGCGATCATCTGTGCTGCCATATTAACGCAGTTCAGACCGGAACCGCATACTACGTTCACAGTCACTGCCGGAACCTCGATCGGCAGGCCAGCCTTGATGGATGCCTGACGTGCTACGTTCTGTCCCAGACCTGCCTGGATAACGCAGCCCATATATACCTGATCCACCTTCTCCGGTGCAACACCGGCACGATTCAGTGCCTCTTTGATCACGATTGCGCCAAGTTCCGCTGCCGGAGTGGTTGAAAGTGCGCCGCCCATAGTACCGATGGCAGTACGGCATGCACCTGCCAAAACGATTTTCTTTGCCATTTTGCTTCCTCCATAATGAATGATATTGATTAATAGAATGTCTTCTTGCGACAAGCACGATTTTAACATAAGAAAAATCGTTTGGCAATTGATTTTTGCCCCCGAAATGCGGGAATTACAGGCTTTTTTCTTGTAAGCGCTTTCAGCGATTTACATAAAAAAAAGCGCCCCGCGAGATGCGGGGCGTCGATGATTTTTTTATACTTCCGGCTCGATGAGTCCGTAGGTGTTACCTTTACGCTTGTAAACCACATTTACCTGATCAGTCTCTGCGTTGCAGAATACGAAGAAGCTGTGGCCTAACAATTCCATCTGTACACAGGCATCTTCCGGATACATCGGCTTGATGTCAAACTTCTTGGTACGGATGATCTTTACTTCCTCTTCATCCATAAAGTCCTTATCCAGGTATTCCTGTTTGAAGGAACCGTTTCCCTGCTCACGGTCGGTCAGCTTGGTCTTGTATTTCTTCAGCTGACGCTCGATGATCTCTTCTACCAGGTCGATGGATACATACATATCGTTGCTGACCTGCTCGGAACGAATGATGCTGCCCTTTACCGGGATCGTCACTTCGATCTTCTGACGGTCTTTCTCAACGGACAGTGTTACGTGTACTTCGGTATCTTCGGTAAAATACTTTTCCAGTTTGCCGATCTTGTCTTCGACGGCGCTCTTCAACCCCTCCGTTACTTCGATATTTTTCCCCAGAATGATAAATTTCATACGCTTTTCCTCCATTTCCCCGCGTACGCGGAGTTATGTATTCTTGAAAGCCCTAAAACCCGCTTTCACAAGTTGCTGCGTGCTTTCAAGTAGTTACAGTATACCATATCTTTCCCAAATTGACAAATGATATTCGACAAATTCATGTTTGTCGAGCAGTCACGCCCGGCGCAGTCAGGGGGGCGATGCGTCTGTGGTCATCACAACCGTTTTGGTTGCAGATTTCGTGGCTTAAGATATTCTAAAAACCGCACCAAATTACCGTTATAGGTCAGCTACCAGGCGCAACTCGGCATCCGTGCCTCGGTTGCGCCTTTGTGAGGCCATCCGGGCCTCACATAGCTTCTTTATCGATGCGGTTTTAAGAATGATCTAAAGCCACTCCATAAAGCACCCAAAACGGTTGCGAATGCCACTGACGCTAATCGTAAACTATTAAGCGCCAGGCTGATATCGGTTTCCGTTCAGATACTATGGCAGAAGATGTCGGATAACCATAAGGATACGCAACCGTAAGCAGTGAGTTTAGATGCCTCTTAAGCTGCCTTCCGTACCATAGGAATGTCTCACCCGGATGGTGGGGCAAGGAGCCCAACGACACGGACGTCGTTTGGGCTCCGGTTCCGGAAGCGGTGATGCATTATACCGGCAGCTTATAGAGCATCTTAACGAACGGATTGGTTGCGGAGACTTATGGTATCCGGACATCTCCGAAAACAGAAAGCTGACAGGAAACCGAATCAGCCCGGCGCCCCCACTCCCCCCGAGCTCCCCGGACGAGCGAAGCGAGGACGGGGAGCTCGACAAACATGAATCATGAGGACAAAAGGACCGTCCCCGTGTCCTCATATCGAACATAAAAAGTGTCCGGCGGTATCGCCGGACACTTTGGGGATCAGATCGTTTATGATGATTTTTAGAAGATACGTCTTACTGCCAGGACATCCTTGTAGCTTGCGTTGGAAATGATGATACCGGTCTTGGATGTACTTGCGTGTACGATCTGTCCGTTGCCGATGTAAAGGGCAACGTGACCGGAGTAACATACGATGTCGCCCGGCTGTGCATTTGCAAGACCGCCTTCTACCTCTGCGCCGACGCTGCGGTCTGCTCTGGAGGAATGCGGCAGGGATACGCCGTATGCTCCGTAAACACTCATTACGAAACCGGAGCAGTCGGTACCGTTGGTCAGGCTGGATCCGCCGTATACGTACGGATTGCCGACGAACTGGCACGCATACTTGGCAACATCTGCGCCAAGGCCGCTGCCGCTGATGGACGGTGCCGCATAGGTGTCGTTTCTGGTCGATCCGCCACCGTTATTATTGTTCGTATTACGATTGTTCGACTGTCTTGCCGCTGCAGTACGCTGTGCCATCGCACGCTCTGCCGCTGCTCTCGCCGCTTTACGCTCTTCTTCCTCTTTTGCAAGACGTGCCAGCTCTTCCGCTTTGGATTCCGCCTTCACAAATTCGGTATGCAGATCTACATACTCTGCAGATACATAGCCGTCACCGTCTTCACAGGTAACCTTTACCCAGCCGTCCAGCTCTTCCAGGACCAGAAGGTCTTCTTCAATGGGAACCAGGGTCAGTACTGACGCGTCTGTGCTCGGCTCGGTACGTACTTTCAGTGTCGTGGTATTTACGACAGCCAGACGTGTACCGACTTTCTTTGCCAGTTCGATCGCATCTTCCCCGGTCACACAGTACTCCGCATTGACATAGCCGGTCACATTACCGGATGAGATCTTGTACCAGCCGTCTTCTTCTTCGATAAAAGTACCGACGGATTTGTCATACAGCTTACCGACCACCTCACCGCTGGTGCTCGGAATATCTCTTACATTCACAGCGCCCGAACACTTTGCGATCACCAGGTTTGCAAAATGCTCCGGATCTCTGGCTTCCGCTTCCGCGATCGCTGCTGCTTCTTCATCTTTGATCTCACCGGAAACCTTTGAGCCGATCGCTACCGCTGCCGTGGAAACATCTGCTGCCTCGCGGATGTGTGCCTCCTCGAGCTCCTCATCGGTGATCTCTTCGATCCCAACGGCTGCCCCGGCTGCAAAAGTATCAAACTCGATCACTTCTTCGCCGCCCGCCGTTGCCAGGATATCTTCAAAAGAGCTGTCATCCGTGCCAAAAAGCTCGTCCGAAGAAGCACTGCCGGATACGCTCTCTTCTGTACTTTCTTCTGTTTCTTCTACGTATATCTCCTCAACTGCAGTGCCTTCCTCCAATGTAAGAGCTGCGCCGCTGGCCGGAAGGATATCCGCCATCGCCACGCCTGCCGCTTCTACACCTGTGTTATCCAAAAGGGAACCTGCAAGAAATACTGCTGTTGTGGAAAACAAGACCATGACTGATCTTACTTTATGCATAAAACCTCCGAAATCAATAACCCCTAAAATACTTTATTGCTATATTTATCTGATATATTATGTCAACTTGTTACATTTCAATTACAAATGTTACAAATTTGTTACGTCCTTGAAAGAATATACCATTGAAGACTTCGCTTGTCAAGTGCAGGATTGTGACGATACTGTGAAATATCATTGAATTGTATGTTCAAATCTGTTATTATAACAGCTATGAATACTAAACATCGACCTATTGCAATCGTTACCGGTGCCTCCCGCGGGATCGGGGCCGCCATCGCCGCACAGCTTGCGCAGGACGGATATGACCTGCTGCTCTGCTGCCGGAAAAATACGGAACTGCTGGAGAATGCAGCGAAATCGCTGCAGCAGGAGCATAATGTCTCCGTTACCGCCCGCTGCGGCGATCTGGGGGATCCTGTTTTTGTTTCCGATCTGTTCCGTAACATTTCCCGTCTGGATCTGCTGGTGAATAATGCCGGCATCTCCAAAACAGGCCTCTTACAGGATATGACGGATGCCGAATGGCTGGAGCAGATGAACACCAACGTGAACAGTGTCTTCTATCTCTGCCGCGCCGCGATCCCGGTTATGTTAAGGGAACATACCGGCCGCATCATCAACATCTCCTCGGTCTGGGGCAGCGTCGGTGCTTCGATGGAGTGCGCCTATTCCGCGAGCAAAGGCAGCATCGATGCGCTCACCCGCAGTCTGGCCAAAGAACTTGCGCCCAGCGGGATCGCGGTCAACGCCGTGGCGCCCGGTTTCATCGATACCGAGATGAACGATCATTTATCTGCCGAAGAAAAAGAGATGCTCTTTGCGGAGATCCCTGCCGGACGCGCCGGCACCCCCGAAGAAGTTGCATCTCTTGTCTCATTACTTGCCAAAGCCCCGGTCTACCTGACCGGTCAGATTCTCCGCATCGACGGCGGTTGGATCTGAAGGGTATTCCCCGTCAATTCACATAGCCCAGAAATTCCGCTTCATGATCATTGACCATGATCTTTCTCGTACCGCCCTCCAGGAGCAGTTTGCGTTCCGTCACGCCTGCCACGATCGGTTCGCCGACGCGCATAGTCACTTCCAGACGGCTGCGGATCACTTCCACGATCCCGGCTTTTTCCACGGTTCCCACAGCGATTGCCATAGAACCTTCCATATGGATCACCAGCGCCGCCTGCTCCAGCGATACGGATACTGCTCCGCCTTTTGCTCCGAGCCCGAAGATCTTCCGTCCGTTAAACCGCATACGCATACCGGTATCCTGGATGCGCACGCTGCCGGTGGAATTCGCAAAGGTCCCGATCCCGGCAATGCAGTTTCCGGCTCCCATAAAATCGATGCCGCTGTCCCGGATCAGGATATCCTGCTTCCCCTGAAGCGCGCCGATCATCGTGCCGTTGGAGATCCTTGCCTGGATCTTCATATTGCATTTCGAGATCCGGATGCTTACATCCCCTTCAAAACTGCCCACCCCGATACAATCCATACCGGACACACTGATATCCAGCTTTCCGGAAAGAACACTGATCCCTTCCAGGCTGCGGCTCCTGCCCCCGCCGATCGCGATGCAGTGATTGCCTTCCGGCCGCAGGATCAGATTGCCGTTCATCGCGCAGATGATCGTACCGAACGCGCTGTTGTAACCGGCTCCGATACAATACGCATCCGACAAAGCGGGAACTATGGCAAGTGTGCCTTCTCCTTCGATCCGCAGGATACTGTCTTCCGGCACATGAATGCCGTTACCGTCAAATTCGTTATGTCCCTCCACGACCAGGGTAAGGGATGCACCATGCCCGATCTCGATGCACGGAAGCGAATCCATATCCCCGATATTGACATTTTTGATCGTCAGCCGGCATTCACAGCCATCCTTGACCTTGATGCCGATGCCTGCCGTATAATCCGGGTTGCCGTGGATCGTCAGCTCCGGCTGTGAGATCACGATGCCGGTGTAATGTTCCATCGCCAGCTGCATCAGGAACAGTTCCTTCTCGCGGCTCACGATATAGATCTTTTTCTTGAGCTCGTGCCCGCCTTCCACATTGGCCCGCACGATCTCATCCCGTACCGAGGAAGCAATGCTCCCCGCCAGTACAAAGGACGGCTTCGCGGTGTAGTATCCCTGTATCAGATCGATTCCCATGCGGATCACCGCCGAGAGCTCATACATATTTTCCACGCCCTCTGCCAGAGCCTGGAAGCCGTTGTCGTGAGCAAACTCGATGATCGTCTTTACAAAATGCTGCTTCTTCGGATCCTCGTGTACATTCTCGATCAGGGACCGGTCAATCTTCACGTAGTTCGGAAGGCACTTGAGCAGGTTACTCATATTGGAATAGCCGTTGCCGAAATCGTCCACCGCCACTTCAAAACGGCACTCCGTACTACGCTGTTTCAGCGCATCAAAATCGCCTTTCTCAAACTCCGTCTCCTCCGTCACTTCCACAACGAGATGATCATAGAGATGCCCGTATTTCCGACGCAGCATCATATAATCCGTCTCGTTCAGATAATGCCCGGGGATACTGTTGATAAAGATCTTGCGGTTCCCCAGTTCCGGGAAGAGCTGATCCATCTGTTTCAGTACGTTGCTGAAGGTCGCCAGTTCAATATCGTACAGCCGGTTATCCATCGTCGCATATTTCAGGATCGTAAGCGGCGACAGGTTCGGTTCCTGCCGGGTGCGCATCAGCGCCTCATATGCCACGATCTCACCGGTCTTGGCCGATACGATCGGCTGATATGCATAGCGGAAATCGTTTTCATCCAGCAGCTTCAGGACCGCCTCGTGGTCCTGCGGCTTTTCATCCTCCGGATTCATCACATGCATTGCACGTCTGCTGCCGCGGCTTTCCTTTAACGTACGCTTCTTGGCGAAGGATTCGTCGAGGACCTCCTCCACGCTGCTCTTCTCATCCGGATGCACGATCATACCGCTGACGTTTGCTTCCAGCGTATACTCCTTGCCGGAGATGCGGTTATAGATCACCAGACGTCCGTTTAACATCCCGCAGAAGTTCTCCACCACATCTTCCCATTCGTTCTGCGGAACGGCAATGATGAACTCATCCGCGCCGATCCTGCCGACACTGGCGCCTTCCGGAAGACTGTCCTTGATGATCTGGGAAAGTGTCTGTATCGCGATGTCGCCTTCCGCATGCCCGTACACATCATTGATATTGCCCAGACGGTCCAGATCCACGCAGATCGTTGCCAGATCCACTTTATCCAGACGGCAGTTATCCAGCATATGCCCCAGATCCGACTTGAAACCTCTGCCGTTTCGCAGACCGGTCAGCATATCCGTCTCCTGGAGCTTGCGCATATTCTCATTGATGTTAAAGAGCTCATTATTGGCATACATCAGCCGGCGCTCGGCGATATAACGTCCGATCGTGGTATCCAGGATCACACTGCACAGTTCCAGCACGCAGGCATCGCCGTCCATCGCTTCCGCCACATGTACCAGATAGCCGAAATAAGCCTCCCGGCAATGGATCGGGATCAGCGTGATCACCTTATGTTCGGTAAACACACGCTCCGCATCCGGGAACAGGCTGTCCAGCGTAAACGAAAACCACGTCCGCGCGTTACTGCGCGTATCCGCAAGCAGATAAAATTTTTCATACGGAAGAGGAACCCTGCCACCACCGGCATAGAGATCCTGCAGGAAAGAATCCCGCATACAGATAAATGTATTTTTCGGAAGAAGCTCTTCCACGACCTTGGAGATCTCTCCGACATCGTTGCATTCAAGGAGTTTGTCCGTAAACGAAAAGATATTGCCCGCCATGTCATGATAGCCATGCATCAACTCATACTGCCAGGCCGCTTCCGCCTCCGGATCATAATCCGTGAGCGGTTCCGGTTTCATTTCGGAATACGGGATCTTCAGCGCATTGCATTTCTGCTGCAGACTGTGCAGGAAAACGGCATCCATCGTCGGACTGGGCACAACGATCATTTCGTCCACAGGCACATTTCCCAAAAAGTACATGCAGTCTGCCCCGCGGTCGATTTCCTGGGAGAGTGCGCGCTTCGCCATAGCGATGGGCAGCAATACCACATAGTCACCCCTTGCGTGGATCTTGCGGATCTCACGGTCGGTCAGCAAGAACCTGTCCCTGTCAAATATACTTCCAACGCATAATGCAATACTCTTCTTCATATCCCACCCCCAGGGCGTCCGTCTGTCACAGACGTATCATATTTCAGTATAGCATACCATGCATCATAATTCCACAGACATTTTATGCAGAAAGCGGGTCTTTCTTTGTATCTTTCGCCCTGCCCGGCAGTCCTGCGATCAGTAGGATCCAGATCCCGTTCTTGTTAAAATACGGCAGGTAGGCTTCCGCCAGCGCATAAAAGGTAAATGCCAGGACCAGCAGCATTCCCATCCGGTCCTTCTCCCGGTACAGCCTGCGGAACAGCCAGAACAGGATCACTACATAGAGAATGACAAAGATGAGCCCCTCATGGAAAAAGGCATTCACAAAACCGATCTCGGTCGCCTGTTCCACATCGCGGTACCCGAACAGTTTCACCGGTGTGGAAAGAAATGCTTCCCGCGCATGGGCCAGCCGGCCGGTGGTCACGGTATTCATCACATCCCAGTAGGTATTCTCCGTCCCCATCGAATGCTCCGGGTACGGAAAGATCCCCAGGGTATAGATCAGAAGCAGTTCCGCCGCCATCAGGATATTTCCGGCAATGTAAAAGATCTTTTCGGCTTTTTCATCCTTCCAGAACCGCAGAAACAATGCCGCTGCAAAGATCAGCACAAAGGCCGCCAGTCCCATCTTGGATTCCACCAGGACAAAGGGGACTGCAATGACCACTGCCGCTATCGCGTACATCCAGGCTTTCATTTTTTCTGCGTACAGATACAGCCCCATCACAAAAGTGCGCATCCAGAAAAAGGAAAAACCGTTGGGATGGAAGAAGCCCAGACTGATCCTTTTTTCGATCCCATGCCGGTACCAGTCCTCGGTCACCAGGGAATTATGAACGCCAAGCGCCGCCAGAACAAAGGTGATCAAAAGGATCCCTGCCGTCCCGAAGAAAAAACAGCGCATCACTTTTTTCCGGTCCTGTCCACGTCCGGCCAGCAGGATCAGCGCCAGCCGCAGGATCAGTGCGGAATGCTGGAAATGATAGCAGACCACACCATATGCACCGAGCAGCGCAAACAGCCACCAGTCTTTTTTCAATTCCATCGAGCACAGGATAGATGCCGAAAAACACAGCATCCCGGCTACGATGATCCACGGCTCGTGATAGCCGCCGAACGCAAAGCCGCTCGGTGATACCAGTAATTCACAGCATAAGCCGATCCAAAATAAAACCGTGGCTGCCTTTTCCCTGTAGGACATCCGTTGTTTCCCCTCTCAAAAAACAGGCAGGGGTACTATCGATCCCTGCCCGCTGATCTGTTAACTATACTTCTTTACAATCATGAGTTCTGCCAGAGCAGTGCCACCCAGTAGGTTGTACCGTTTGCAACATAATAGCCGACACCGATCTTGTAGAAATGCTCATTCATCAGGTTGTTGCGGTTACCGCTGTCTTTCATCCAGTAATCCACGATCGCTTCCGGCGTTGCCTGTCCCTGTCCGAAGATCTCCGTCAGTTTCTGTGCATTTGCGCCGTCTACCACAGTGTAATACTTGCTGCCGTCAAGCCGCTCATGGGACATATAAGAAGTGATCTCTCTTACACGGATATCCGCTGCTGCCTCCAGGCCCTCACTCCACTGCATCTTCTTGTCGATGCCTGCCTTCTTGCGCTCACTGTTTACCAGATCAAATACATCACGGATATAAATGCTTCTGAGAGCATTCTGCTGCTGGGTCTGCGCCTGCGCTTTTTCCTGCTGTGCAGCCTGCTTCTCTGCCTGCGCCTGTGCCTGTACAAACTGGCTCTCTGCAGCGACATTTGCAAAACGGCCTTCTGCCTTGCCCCAGCATTCATAATGCCACTGCAGAACGCGTGCGTCATTGCCGAAGATTGCCGCCACATCAGGATATCTGGAAGCATAATAGGTTGCGTCAAAAGCATTCGGATCGATCGTTGCGATCACATCCTGCGGTGCCACTGCCGCACGGCCTTCCTTGCGGCCGTAACGTACATAATGGTCATACAGCGCCATCGGATCCAGTCCTACCGTGATCACCACATCCGGGTTCATCTGCGCATAATAGTCCGGATCAAATACCGTACCGTCCGGCATCGTTACCGGCGCTGCCTGCGCCTCCAGTGCTCCCCCAAAACCCAGTCCGGCTGCAATACATGCTGCAGCAAAAACAAGTTTCATTTTTGCCATTACCATATCCTCCCTTCTCTTTAAGAAAATATATTATATAGTATAAACACTTCCGGCCGCAAAAACAAGTCTGTTATTATTTTCCGCTGCGATTTTTGCGAAACAGCGAGATCCCCATAACTACGATCGTCACCGCAAGCCCCACACTGATCAGCGCCAGGATCGTCCGAAGCGGGACCGGCGATGTGACTTCGGCTTGCTCTACGCTGCCTCCCGGCATCTGTGCTTCCGGTCCCCCGATGACTTCCTCCAGCATCACGCCTTCGGAAGCCTGCAGCGTGATATCATCCGCCTCCTCTGCCGCCGGCGTTTCTGCCTGCTGCATTTCCCCGGCCTCGTGTTCCTTCTCCCACTCCAATGCCGCTGCGCGCATCTCATCCTGATAAGCAAAATGGATCGTCAGCTTCTCGCTCTCCGTCTTCTGGTCATAGCCGTTATAAACGCGGGCCACAAAATGCGTATCCACCTCTCTCGGCAGCGTCACGGAAAACGTCACACTATCCGTATTGATCGTTTTATACAGCTGGTATCCCGGCCACATCTCGATACCGCAGTAAGTCGCGCCGCCGTCGAGACTGTAATCGTAATACTGCAGCGCCTCCTCACTATCCTCAGCATCGATGCGGAACGTCACCTCTCCGGTTTCTTCATCCTGGGATACGATGCTGAGATCACATCTCTCCGGCACCGTACTGTTATTGATCGGGTACATCGCCAGCTCATAGGTATTGACCGGCACCAGTTGCGTTGCGCTGTAATCCACGCCGAGTACCGTACTCTTCAGCCCGTAATACTGTGCCACCGCCGTCGCATCTGCCACACCGAAGGCCCGCATCTTCTCTTCCGTATCCGCAAATTTCAGATCCCTCGCTGTATCCAGATGGCAATGCTCTAGGATCACCGCCGGGATGCCGAATGCTGCCGACTCACGGATGATCCCGTAGTAATCACCGGCCTGCCCGATCCTGGATTTGATCCCGCGAAGATGCACCCCCATCGCGCCCATCTGATCGATCCAGAGCCTTCCGAACTGATACATCGGTGCATTCAGCGGTACCGCCGACGGGATCCAGATCTCCGCCCCATACACCTCGTGCTCCAGAGATGCATTGTAATGGATGCTCAGGACCATATCAGCGTTCACGCTGTTGGCAAACTGTGCCCGCTCCTTGAGCGACATATCCACATCTTCCGTACGCGTCAGGTATACCTGTACCCCCTCGTATTTGGAAAGCTCTTCATACATTGCCTGCGCCGTTATCATTGTACGGTACTTTTCAAACTGCGATGTGCTCTCATCCCCGTTATTCTCCCCGCCGTGTCCCGGATCGATCACTACGACGCGTATCCCCACGGTATCCTGCGCCCCGGAGGTCGCCCGGGCCTGCTGTGGCAGCATCACAAACAACAGCAGCGCTATGATCAGCCCTGTCAGTACGGAAAGGATTGTCTTTTTCCTGAATATCTGCATAAAAAACTCCCGCCTCGTTGTTAACATAATATTTTATTATACAACATCTTTTCTTCCGGGAAAACCATTAGATGTATTCCTGTTCCTGTTTTTTCATTAAAAAGTAATGCCTGCGTCGGAAAACACTGCAAAATGCATTGTTTAACCCGGCATTTTGTATATTTCAAAGCGTTTCGGTATGCCCCCGTCACGTTCCATGCTATGATCAGGATGCATCGTTAGAATGATCAAGATCCGATACCGGGAGGCAGAACCATGCAGACTTACAGCAAAACGATCCGAAAGGCTATCCTTCCTGCGGCATTCGCAGGCCTTCTTCTCTCCGGCTGTGCTTCCGAAACGGCGGGCAGCGAGCAGCGTATGGATCCCGATATATTTTCCGAAAACGCCGGCAGCGTCTCCGAAGCCGCGAGCGGCGTATCGGACACAAATGCCACCACATTCTCAGAAACTGCTGCCGGCAGCAATGATTCGGATGATGCCACTGCTGCCGTGACCAGCATTGCTCCCGGTTCCATCGAATATGTGGCCACATCGGACCCCGGACGCTGCTTCGTCTTGATCGACGACACGTGGGTAGACACAACCTCCGAAGAGATCAAAAACATTCCGGATCTGGACTATATCCCCGGGGACGTATTTCTGCCGGTACTGTATAACTGAACCTCCTCCATAGACAACTATGCACTCCGCTAATTGACTCTCGGGCATTTATCTCTTTATTTGTTGCCGCAATTATATACAACTCTTTTTAATGCTCGTGCTTAGTATCTGTCATTTAATAGAACCTCGCCAGTTTTCTTTCGATGTCCCGTGTATTCATAACTGTTTCTTCAGTTTCATATGTAAGGATCAAACGCTCGCCCTCGAAGATTCCATTCTCCTCATACCTATAAATTTTTTCACGGCACTTCTTGCATAAACAGGGTCATCTATTCGTCCTTCATGCTCCCAATAGATCTCCTTCCGAAGTCTCGGAGAAAACAACGTAAAATCAGGATACACCACCCCATAACCCTTCAGCAATAAAGGCTTTTCGTATTTATAAGGAATATTGTTTCTATAGAAATAATCTGCCAGGATCTTCTCCGATTTTGACCGCACTCGTTCGCCTTTCTCTGACAGGATCACGGTCGTACCTTCCATAAATTCTTTTCCTTTGTATGTCTCGTTTATCCAGCAATCCACCAATTGTTTCATTATTGGCTCTACCGGTGTGATCAAAGCCTGTCTTTCTGCATGCAAAGAAAGATACACCTGCTCGATCTCATCATCTGCATAATCACGAAGAAGTTTAGATATCTGCTTAAGCCGCAATTCTGCTTTCCTGATCACCGTCTCTTGATATGCTTTCTGTGCGAGTTGCTTAGGCGTTTGCTGATTGTCCTTAGGAATATATGTTCCATACCTGTCGTTAGTGCAATGATAATATCTGACATGCCCTCGATCCGTAGAAATACGTAAATATCCTTCCGGGTATTTTTCTGCTTCAACTTTGGCCTTACGAATAATGTCTTCCATATGTTTTTGCTCCTGAATAAGCATTTCCTTTAATCCATGCATAGAACTCCCTCCTAATATATTTATAACCATTATGAAAATTGCAGGTATCAATCAGAGTTGATTTTTTTAAGAATATGCCTCATATTAATGAATATTATTGCGCAGTCATAATATAGACACTCGAGATATGATTTATTTTGAATGTATCAGTTATGCGGTCACTATTATCATTGAACATAAATGACTCTAATTGTATGTTCTTGATTTGCAGTCACGGTAAGCCAGATCGGCATATGACTTCTTTTCGGCATTCCTTATTTGCGGTCAATATATACCCTTCTGATTTTTGACTTCATTTCGGCATTCCTTACTTGCGGTCACTATATGTCCTTCCGTTTTGTGACTTCTTTTCAGCATTCCTTATTTGCGGTCAATATATGTCCTTCCGTTTTGTGACTTCTTTTCAGCATTCCTTATTTGCGGTCACTATATGTCCTTCCGTTTTATGACTTCATTTCAACATTCCTTATTTGCGGTCACTATATGTCCTTCCGTTTTGCGACTTCTTTTCAGCATTTCTTATTTGCGGTCACTA
>JAFWRC010000123.1 GCA_017508825.1 Lachnospiraceae bacterium | reverse complement strand
GACGGCATCATTCATGAGGATACGATCATTGTGGAGCCGACCAGCGGTAACCAGGGGATCGGCCTGGCATTGATCGGCGCGGTGATGGGCTATGAGACCCGTATCATCATGCCGGACAGCGTAAGTGAAGAACGCCGGCTGCTGGTGAAACATTACGGAGCACAGGTGATCCTGGTTCATGATGCCGGGGATATCGGTGCCTGCATCGAAGAATGTCTGCAGACGGCCCTTCGTATGGCAGAGGAAGATCCGAGAGTCTATATCCCGCAGCAGTTTGAAAATCCGGCCAATCCGAGAGTACACAAGCATCATACCGGCCTGGAGATCATGGAACAGGTAGCAGGTCCGATCCATGGCTTTTGCTCCGGCATCGGTACCGGCGGTACGATCAGCGGTATCGGCGCGGTGCTTAAAGCGCAGTATCCGGATATCGAGATCTGGGCGGTAGAACCGGAGAACGCAGCTATCCTGGCCGGCGGTAATATCGGTACACACCTGCAGATGGGCATCGGTGACGGTATCATTCCGGCAAACTTAAATCAGAAGATCTACGATGATATCTATATCGTGACAGACGAGGAAGCCATTCGTACGGCAAAGGATCTGGCGCGCAAGGAGGGATTGATGTGCGGCATCAGTTCCGGGACAAATGTGGCAGCAGCGCTTCAGCTTGCTAAGAAACTGGGCAAGGGAAAGACCGTAGTGACGGTTCTTCCGGATACGGCAGAGCGCTATTTCTCCACGCCGCTGTTTGAAAACGACTGATAATAGTAATTGCGATCGAAACAAACCACGGGGACGGTTCTCCGGCTCGATTTGAGCCGGAGAACCGTCCCTTTGGCTTGCTTGACAATAACAGATCATCCGACTATAATAGTTTGCATACAAACTAAATAAAGAGAGGTATGGATGATATGAAGGATGTGATCTCGATCATTGAAAGATCGGAAGCGGCTTATTTTGCATCGGTGGATGAAGAGGGAAGACCGGAGATCCGGGCGCTTCTGAACCTTTGCAATCCTAAGAAATATAAGTCACTTATCGGTAAAGCTCTGGTACAGAACGGTGAGAAACTGGAACTGTATTTTACAACGAATACTTCGTCCAAAAAGGTGGCGAGGATCCGTAACAATCCGAATGTTGCATTGTATTTCTGTGAACCGGAAAAGTTCCGCGGGATATGTGTTTCGGGAACGGTGGAAGAAGTGACCGATCAGGCGCTGAAAGAAAGCTTTTGGCAGACCGGCTGGAGGATCTATTATCATCTGGGCAAAACGGATCCGGATTATACGGTGCTGAAAGTGACGTCCACCAAGATCGAAGGCTGGTATAATCTGGGAAAACATATCTTTGGTGAAGCAGATGGTTAAGCATACCAGAGGCGGAACGCTGCTTTCACAGGTGCATCAGGTATGCGGCAGGGTATGGAACCGGATACTGAGAGATCATGGCATGGCGGATCTTGAGGGGGCAAGAGGCCGTGTTATTTTTGCGCTGTGGGGACACGATGGTGTTCCGATCAAAACACTGTGCGACAAGACGAGCCTGGATAAATCCACACTCACCGGTATCTTAAGCCGTCTGGAGAGGGACGGTTATATCTGCCGGAAAACGGATGAAACGGATAAAAGAAGTGTGCGGATCACGCTTACGGGAAAAGAGCGGAGAGTTACGGATAATGTCGGAATTATTTCTGCTGAGATGAATCGTATATTTTATAAAGGATTTCGCGATGAGGAGATCCTGCAGTTTGAGGCGTATCTGGAGCGTATCCTTGAAAACTGTAAAGATGCAGAACAGAAGGAGAGATAAAGAAGATGAGAAGATACAGAAAAGTGCCGATTCAGATTACGGCGATCATCATGGTTGTTGTGGGAGTGATCTGTTTGATTGTTTCCGCTGTTTTCAATAATGATCTGAAAAAACACAGGGAAAACTGCTCGGAAACGGTGATTGCTCAAATAGTAGATGAAAAAACCCGAAAGAATTCAGATGGATATAAAGAGTACACACCTGTGTTTTCGTACGAGTATAACGGTAAGCGTTATGAATCTTATATTAATATATATGATCAGATTTTTGGCATAAAATATCTAAAGGGACTTAGGGAAAATATAAAGATAAACCCGGATGACCCGGAAGAAATATATCTGGAAGACATTAGTGAGCGGGCGATCATCAAAGTCTGGGGGCTTCAGATCATAGGCGCGGTATTTGGCGGAATCGGGCTTATCATAATAATCGGATCCGTTGTGAAACTGCTTATCGTTGCGAAATTGGCTGCAACGTCGGAAACGAAATAAAAAGTGATACAGAAAAAGAATGGATTCAACTGTCGGTTGGATCAATCTCAAAATCAAGTCGTTAGATTTTCTATATGACATCTGCTATAGTAAACCTATCGTAGCCGGAAGAACCGATAGGTACTGAACAGTTACGGAACATTAAAGAAGCATCTTAAGCGGAACTATTAACTATAGCAGCAAAAGCGAGGTAAGTGACCATGTCATTAGGGAATAATATAAAGAAGTATCGGCGTGATCTGGGGATGACGCAGGAAGAACTGGCAGGGATACTGTGCATAACCGGGCAGGCGGTAAGCAAATGGGAAAGCGGAGCGGGCTGCCCGATGTGACCCGGATCGTACCGCTGGCCTGGATCTATTGGCATACTCACGATTATGAAAAGGGCCGGCAGCATGTTGATGCGCTTCCGACGATCAGGAATAATATGCTGCAGGAAACGCTGTTGCCATACTACATCAGCGCAACTACGGACAGCGGAATAGTTACCACGGGGACGGTTCTTTGGCTCGTTTTGAGCCAATGAACCGTCCCTGTGGCATGACAAATGCCGGACGATAAGGTATACTGATACGGAGATCAAGGGAAGGGGAGATATGACATGTCAAATATCATGGACCGGGGTGTGCTGGATCTGACGATG
>JAFWRC010000122.1 GCA_017508825.1 Lachnospiraceae bacterium | reverse complement strand
TCCAGATATCTTACCAGCGAGTAGCTTAAGTATTCCGGGAGATGCTGGTCCGCATACTTCGGACTTCTGGTCTCGGTCCCGATATATGTCGCATCAAAGATCTCCTGCTGCGCATCCGGCAGGTAACCGGTGAAATGGTAGGACTCTCTCCAGTTCGGATATTTCACGACCATCTTTATCTTCGGATTGACTGTCTTTGCCGGCTTTACCACCAGTTCCTCCGACACTTCTTTCATCAGCGCGTGCCGGAACTCTGCCCAGTCCCTGTCACCTTTTTCCTTAATGCAGCGCTCGCAGGTACAGTTCGAAAAATAAAAATCATCCAGGATCACTTCATCAAAAAGTCCTGCCGCGAATTCACTGATCTCTTTTAACCGCCCGCGCATCGCAGGATCGGTATAGCAGAATGTCCCGAACAGTCTCTGTTTTCCCGCCTCTGCTCCTTCAAAATCCGGGATCACGGTCGTGATACCGCCGGATACCTCTACGCCCTGTGTCTCCAGATATTCCTTGATCATAAGAAGCTGATCTTTTTCCACATCCGTGTCGCCCCGGTGTGTTTCCAGATACACCTTATCCAATCCGATATACTTTTCGAGAAAAGCGTAGTCTTTCTCCAGTTTTTCCTTTGAGAATTTTGCGGCAACCTGTGCCGGTATGTACACAACCGTTTTGAAATTCTGATAATGCATAAGATCCCCCTTCCGTTTCCCCTATCTGTTTCTTCTTACTTCTTCCCTGCTTCAAACTGCCGTATTGCCTTCATCTGCGGGCTTTCCTCACTTAACTGCATCAGCTCGATCTTATTCCCGTCCGGATCATGCGTCCAGCACTGCCAGTTAAAATCCGCTCCCTGTTTCGGTGCATCATCCTGCGGTGCTCCGGTCTCCACGATCTTCTTCCACGCCTCCTGAATATCATCTACCGCAACGCAGAGATGGAAGAACCCGATATTCTCATCCTTATACGGTATTTCTTTCGTCCCCCCATAGAACAGTTCGACAAACTGTCCGCCCCCGCCATAAATATATACGATCCAGGGCGCTCCATCCTCCGGACGGTCAATATCAAATGCCTTTTGAAACCCCAATGTCTTCTCATAAAAAGCGATCGTCTTGTCCATATCTTTCACGTTGAATGCCACATGTCCGATTCCCTTTACCATGATCCTTTTCTCCTTTACATTGTTGAAATACCTCTGTATCTTTTACAGCTTACTACAGCTTACTATTTTTCTCCGCTTATAATTTGACCTGACGCGTATCAAATCTTGATATGCGTCAGGTCAGTTTAAAACCTTATCTTAAATTCCACTTTGACCGGATCTGCCACGTTTTCCGCAAATACGTTTCCATCCGCCGGCTTACCGATGAGATGACCGTAATGTACCGGTATCGCCACCGCCGGACGCATCTCATTTACCAGTCCGGCCGCCGTCTTCGCATCCATCGTATAGAAGCCTCCGATTGGGATCAGAGCCACATCACACTTCACCGCTTTTGCTTCTTTGATCGCATCGATATCTCCGGCAATATAGATCCGCTTGTCTTCAATACACAGGATATATCCGGTCCAGCCGGCGCTCTTCGGATGGAACGGTTTCATAATGTTATACATCGGAACCGTCTCAAATTTCAGCCCGTCGATCTCATAGGACGCCTCGGGGATCACCGTTTCAACACGCGATACCATGCCTGCTGTTTTGCCGACGCTCTTCTTCATTTTCTCCGGGACTACCAGCACCGTATCCTTCCCTGCGACTTTTGCAATATCCTCCGGCGAAAAATGATCGTAGTGATCATGCGTGACAAAAATGAATGCCGCATCCTCCGGCTGTCTCTCGATCTGAAACGGATCGATGTAGATCTTCCCATATTCAGATCCGATACAAATGCTGTTCTGCCGGAATACCTGTATGTTTTCCGTCATATGCTGCCCTCCGTTTTCTTCAAGTCCCTTACGCCTTCTGTGATCACACCTGCCTTTTTCTCACCGAAAACACTCCGGGATCTCTTTCACGCCTTTGGCCCGGCACAGTACCGATGACGCTCCTCTGTAGGAAAGCGGTGCCCCGTCAATATCCGTAACCGTGCAGCCTGCTTCCTCCGCGATCAGCGCCGCAGCCGCATAATCCCACAACTGTATCTTCAGCTCAAAATACAGGCTGCAGCGCCCCAGGGCAACGCAGCACATATCCCAGGCAGCAGTTCCCGAGCGGCGCAGATCCACGCACAAAGGCAGCAGTTTCTTTGCGATATCAAAGGTCTTTTCCTGCAGTTCGGTATAATACGGCGCAGTACCGAATACCGACAGTGCCTCCGACAGCGGCGCATCGGAAGACTCGATCCGCTCCCCGTTCATAAACGCCCCCTGTCCGCGGATTGCCGAAAACAGCATCTCATCGTACGGATTATAAATGACCGCCATATACGCCTGACCATTCTTCAACAGTGCGATCGATACCACGGAAGGACGATAGGCATAGATAAAATTGGATGTACCGTCGATCGGATCTATCACAAAACAAAGCCCGTCCTTCATCTTTGCCGTAAACACATCCTGCCCGTCCTCTTCTCCGAGAAAAGACGCTTCCGGAAACTCCCTTGACAATCGTTCGATCAAAAATGCCTGGATCTTTTCATCCGTTTCCGTGCAGAAATTTGCATGCCCGGATTTTTCCATGACCTTCGGCCTTACCGCCGTTACCATGATCTGTCCGGCTTCTTTTGCTGTCTCAATGATCTTCTGTATCACAATACCGTTCCTCTTATTTCTTTAAATAATTATTTCATGGTTATAAGTTCATATTCCCTGGAGCCGATCCCGATCTTCTCCGCATGTTCTAAAGTTTCTACCCATGATACATTGTGATTATTGTTGTGCCATACATCACCATGGTCATGGAAATGCTCCCCGGCCATATTATCGCCAAGCTGACTGTTACGAATCGGTTCTGCCTTCTGGCAAAGATCCACGCAGGCCTGATCCAGAGCTACAGGATCAAAAGAAGCCAGCATACCGATGTCCGGCAGGATCGGTGCATCGTTCTCACCATGGCAGTCACAGTTCGGCGAAACATCCGTGATCAGGCTGATATGAAAGCATGGTCTGTCATGCACAACTGCTGCTGTGTATTCCGCCATCTTTCTGCCCAGCAGCGCCGCCGCATCCCAGTTATTGTTTTCGATGGCATCAAAAGCGCAGGCGCCGATACAGCGTCCGCACCCCTTGCACTTATCCGGATCGATCCACGCTTTATTGCCGTTATAGACGATCGCATCAGAACCGCATTCCTTCGTACATCTCCGGCAGCCTTTACACTTTTCTTCGATCACGTGCGGCTGTCCGCTGTTGTGCTGATGCATCTTGCCGGCACGGCTTCCGCATCCCATACCGATATTCTTGATTGCGCCTCCAAAGCCTGCCATCTCATGGCCCTTGAAATGATTGAGTGAGATCACAATATCTGCATCCATCACGGCACGTCCGATGTAGGCTTCTTTACAATACTCACCATTCGGTACCGGCACTTCGATATCATCCGTTCCGCGCAGGCCGTCCGCTATGATGATCTGACAGCCGGTCGTGATCGTATTGAACCCGTTGATATTAGCACAGTCCAGATGCTCCAGCGCGTGCTTGCGTGATCCCGGATAGAGTGTATTACAATCGGTCAAAAAAGGCAGACCACCGTTTTCCTTTATTACATCCGCCACTGCCTTTGCATAATTCGGACGAAGATACGCCAGATTACCCAATTCCCCGAAATGCATCTTGATCGCCACGAACTTTCCGTCCATGTCGATGGTGCCGATCCCTGCCATCCGGATCAGTTTCTGCAGCTTCGCCGGCAGGCTCACATCAAGTACCGTTCTGAAATCCGTAAAATACACTTTCGATTTTTCCATTGCTATCCCTCCATAAGATACGGGTATCGCTCCACTGATACGTCCCCCCCGCTGATCCGCGATCCCTTTTTATGATTACCGCTTTCGATTATACCACATATAATAAAACAAGAAAACGGCTGTATACCGTTCAAATTCCGGTT
>JAFWRC010000121.1 GCA_017508825.1 Lachnospiraceae bacterium | reverse complement strand
CACCTGCTTGTAGATATCCAGCATCTTCTTTGGTGCGCCTTCGCCCAGCTTCTTTCCTTTTTCCAGCAGGATCACGCGGTCGCAGTATTTTGCGATGCTTGACATATCATGGCTTACGAACAGGATCGTCTTGCCCTGCTCCTTGAATTCCTCAAACTTGTGATAACATTTCGACTGGAAGAACACGTCGCCGACGGACAACGCCTCATCCACGATCAGGATCTCCGGTTCGATATTGATAGCCAGCGCAAAAGCCAGACGTACGAACATACCGGAAGAATAAGTTTTCACCGGCTGATGCACAAAGTCCCCAATATCGGCAAATGCCAGGATATCATCCAGCTTCGCATCAATCTCCTCTTCGGAAAAGCCGATCATGGTGCCATTCAGATAAATATTCTCCAGTCCGGTATATTCCGGATTGAAACCTGCCCCCAGTTCCAGGAGAGCAGAGATCCGTCCGTTTACGTTCACTTCGCCGGAAGTCGCGTTCAGAACACCGGTAATGATCTTTAAGATCGTGGATTTGCCGGAACCGTTAGTCCCGATAATTCCTACCGTCTCGCCGGTTTTGATCTCAAAAGACACATCATAGAGTGCATGATGCTCCTTATGCCGCGGCGTGCGTGTCAGGTGCAATGCCTCCCGCAGACGGTCACGGTTCCGATCGTATAATTTATAAGTTTTGCAGAGGTTTTTGACCTCGATGGCTATGTTGTTATTCAAAAAAACACCTCATCCGTCGCCTTCGGCGCCACCTTCCGGCACTCTGTTGTTGCAATATTTTTACAATACGTCTGCGAAATGCACGCGCAGGCGTTTAAACAATCCCAGTCCGATCAGCATCAGTACCGCGGTCACACCCCAGAAATACAGTGTGAGCGGTATATTTTCCCAGAACCACCGGCCATCAAATAAGGATTCCCGGTAGCCGTTCACGATATAATACACCGGATTGAGTTTAAAGACGATACGCAGCGCTTCCCATTTGCCCTGCAGATAGCCCAGGTCCCAGAGGATCGGTGTTGCCCACATCCCGACCTGCATCAGGATATTGATGATCTGCGCCAGGTCGCGGAAAAAGACCACGATGGCGCTGGTGGTATAACTGATCGCCACGATCAGCACAAACATACACAGGCTGTAATACGGCAATTGCAGAAGCGTCAGATACGGCGTCTGCCCGTATGCAAAAAACAGGATCAGCATCACTGCCGCAAAGAAGACATGGATAAAACTGGCTCCCAGAACCTTCACTACCGGCAGCACACGGATCTCAAAAACCACTTTTTTGACCAGATAGTTGTACTCCAGAAAGGCATACATCCCCTGCATCACGGCTTCACTGAAATAAAACCAGGGAACCAGCCCGGCCGTCAGCCACAATACATAGGGGGCATCGATCCCGCTGGCCAGCCGCAGGGCACGCTGCTGAAAGATCACTTCAAAAACAAAATAGTACAGCACGACCGTAACGACCGGCTGTACCAACGCCCACAGTGCTCCCATATAGGAGCCTGCGTAGCGCTTCTTAAAATCATTTTTCGCCAGTTTCCAGATCAGATGGCGATTTTTCATCAATTCCGACATTTGCTTACCTGCTGCGATAATCCGCAAAAGAAGGCCAGTTGCGATCGCGCTCATTGATGTTCAGTTCCATATCATCCGGAATGGGCCATTCGATCGCAATATCCGGATCGTTATAACGCAGACCGCCCTCATCGCCCGGATGATAGAAATCACTGCACTTGTAGCAGAATTCCGCATAGTCGGAAAGTACTACAAAACCATGCGCAAAGCCCTTCGGAATAAAAAACTGCTTTTTGTTTTCCTCGGAAAGAAGCACACCGAACCACTCACCATAAGTAGCAGAACCCTTGCGCAGATCCACCGCCACGTCAAATACTTCGCCGCGCACCACGCGTACCAGCTTGTCCTGCGGATGCTCAATCTGATAATGCAGCCCGCGCAAAACGCCTTTCGTAGAAGAAGACTGGTTATCCTGTACGAATACCTGGTCAATCCCCACTTCCTTAAAATCGTTGAAGTTATAGGTCTCCATAAAGTATCCGCGCTCGTCGCCGAACACCTTCGGGGTGATGACTTTTAATCCTTCAATCTTACATGTTTCTACTGTGATCTTGCCCATTGTTTATGCTCCTTAAATATTATGATTACTATATTATTGCCAGATGCGGTCGAGATCAACGCGTGTACTGATTCCGTCGATCGTGCCGCTTGAAGTATACTGCCAGATGCGGAAATTACCGGTAAACAGAGGATTTGCCCTGTACTCTGCCAGCCAGTGTGTATACTCCTGCAGTTCCTCATCATTTAAGTTGTTATAAAACCAATAACGTCCCGAATAAACGCCGCCATGGTATCCGGCGCTCTTTGCAGTCTCGCAGAATGCTTTGACCACGGCCGTTCTGGTATTGCGGTCCAGGCCGTCAGCGCGTCCGTTTCCGCCGGCGCCTTCCACATCGATAAAGATGGGATAATCGAGATGGTAGTCCCTGCATAACTCTGCCGCCATCGAAGCCTCTTCCACGGCTTCCACTTCACTTACCGCCTGTGTAAAGAAATATACACCCACTTCAATCCCGGCTTCCGTGGCGCCTTTGATATTCTTCTCAAAATACGGATCTACGACCAGCTTACCGGTCGAAGAACCGCGATAACCGCAACGGATAATGGCAAATTCCACACCGGCTGCCGCCACCTTCTGCCAGTCGATCTCCTTCTGGTACTTGGATACATCGATACCGAATGCCGCATCGGTTCCTTCCCATCGTCCGGTCACTTCCGTCTCATCCGCGTCTTCGCTGGCTTCCTGCTCCGCCGTATCATCCACCGTCGGATCCACCTCCGATTCCGCATAGACATAAAACATGATATCGTCAATGACCGTGTATTCCAGCTGCTCCTTGACCGTCACCCGCATCGGCTCGGTGGGGATCTCGTAGCCTTCCACCTCGCCCAGCGTCAGAAAATATTCTCCGGGTTTGATATCCGGCACGTAGATCAGACCGTCCTGATCCAGATCTTTGTATTCTCCCGCCGGTGACACCGAGACATAAAAAGGAATGCCTTTGACCGCTTCCCCGTCCTCATCCTGGATCTGAATGCGGATATCCTTCATCATACTGCTTGCGCTCAGATACAGTCTTGGCGCACGCGCAGCGCTCTCCGACACCGTCACCGACTGCGCCGGGTCCGGATCAAAGAAAAACTCATCCTGCAGAAATGCCCGGTAGGACGCCTCATCCGGCACCGTCGGCTTTGTGGAAACCGCCTGCGTCCCGGGCTTATCCTCCGGCCGGTTGGAATACCACACCAGGAGTATCGCCAGCAGCAGCACTGATACCACTGCGAGGATTGTCAGGTTCCGGACGTGCTTATCCATAAGCGTTTACAGTCCGTTCGCCACATCCGTCAGATACTGTCCGTAGGCCGTCTTCATCAGCGGCTCCGCCAATGCCAGCAGCTGCTCTTTTGTAATAAAGCCACGCTTATATGCGATCTCCTCGATACAGGAGATGTACAGCCCCTGCCGTTTCTGGAAAGCCGCCACAAAATCTGCCGCATCCAAAAGCGCATCATGATTGCCGGTATCCAGCCATGCAAAACCACGTCCCAGCGTTTCCACATGAAGCGTTCCGCGGTTCAGATATTCATTATTGATACTGGTGATCTCGATCTCGCCTCTTGCGGAAGGCTTCACATTCTTTGCGATCTCCACCACATCATTGTCATAAAAATACAGGCCCGGCACCGCATAATTGCTCTTCGGATGCTCCGGTTTTTCCTCGATGGAAACCGCCATACCGTTTTCGTCAAATTCTACGACACCATACTCTCTCGGGTCGCGTACATAGTAGCCGAAGATCGTAGCGCCGCTCTCTCTGGCCGCCACTTCCCGCAGCTTCTTCGAAAAGCTCTGTCCGTAAAAGATATTATCACCCAGGATCAGCGCAACACTGTCGTTGCCGATAAAATCTGCCCCGATAATGAACGCATCTGCGAGTCCTCTCGGCGTCTCCTGTACCGCATAGGAAAACTCCAGTCCCAGCTGGCTGCCGTCGCCAAACAATTCCTTGAATACCGGCAGATCTCTCGGCGTGGAAATGATCAGGATCTCGCGGATCCCCGCCAGCATCAGGATTGACAACGGATAATAGATCATCGGCTTATCGTACACCGGCATGATCTGCTTGGATACTGCCTTGGTCAGCGGATAAAGTCTTGTACCGGAGCCTCCGGCCAGAATGATACCTTTCATCTTTTTCTCCTCTTTAAAATAGTTTTATAGTCTTGGTTCCGGCCGGACTCCTGCGTTGTCCGGCTAATCCAGGTAACTGTAATTCATATCCACGGCTCCCTGGATGCCGGCAATACTGCCGTTTTTCGTAAACTGCCACAGATCATAATGTCCTGTGTAATCCGTCTGCTGCACATAATGCGCCATCCAGATCTTGTATCCGCCGATCACGTTCAGATCAACGGACGGCCCGAGCCATGCTTTGGAGCAGTATACACCCGGTGTGTAACCGCCGCTGCGGATCGTCTCGCAGAACGCCCGGCATACCGCAGAACGCGCCGCTTTATCCAATCCGTCCGCGCGCCCGTTACGATTCGTCGTAAATTCCGTATCGATGAATACCGGCAGGCTCACACCATACCCCTGCATCATCGCGAGAGTCATAGATGCTTCTTCCACCGCTTCCACCTCATTGATTGCCTGGCTGAAGAAATATACACCTACCTTCAGACCTGCTGCCGTAGCCCCCTGGATATTGCTCCGGAACTTAGAGTCCTCTACCAGCACACCACTGTCGGAACCACGATATCCGCATCGGATGATGACAAATTTAACGCCGGACGCCTTCACTGCGCTCCAGTCGATCGCGCCGTTCCATTTGGACACGTCGATACCGATCACCATACCGCTGTCATTTGCGGGTGCGGCTGCCGGTGTAGGCGTCGGGGTCGGGGTTGCCGTCGGTGTCGGCGTTGCCGTCGGAGTATTGTTGTTCTTCAACACACCGTCCGCGCCAAAGCTGTACTTGACACCCTGGATCTGCTGCTCGCCGGTCACCTTTTTGCCGTTGCGGTCAAAATAGTAGGTATTGCCGTTGATCACCTGCCATCCCGTATAAGTATACTCTGTATCGCTCAAAATGTAAAACTCTGATTTCGAGTAATAATCCGCATAAGTTGCTTCCACATATTCGCCGGCGCTGTTTTTGACGTAGATCTGGTTGCCGTTCTTATCCCGCAGTTTGGTGGAAGTATCCTGCTTCGGATCCGGCGTGGGTGTTGCCGTGGCTGTCGGCGTTGCCGTCGGAGTTGCCGTTGCTGCCACCGTGGCTGTCGGCGTCGGTGTTGCTGTTGCATCCGGAGTCGGTGTTGCCGTGGCTGTTGGCGTTGCTGCCACCGTTACTGTCGGTGTCGGGGTCGCTGTTGCAGCCGGAGTCGTATTGCCTTCCGGTGTCGGCGTTGCCGTTGCCGTTGTTTCCATCCATGGCATCGGTGTCGGCGTTGCTTCTGCCGATGTGGGCGCTGTGGTCGTCATCCACGGCATCGGCGTCGGCGTTGCTTCCCCGGTCCCCGTTCCCGGTTCGACAACGGTCTGCACAGGGCTCTGTGACGCTCCCGGACACGGAAGCGCTGCAGATGCATAATCATAGGTATTGGTTTCCACGTTACACTTTGCCTGATCCGGCGCCGCAATGGTATCTTTCGTGACCGGCTTGTATCCGCTTCCGCCGTTCACCGGTGTTTTGCTCGATTCCACCCATTCTACGGTATCGCCGTTCATCAGTGCGGGACTCGGACTCGGGCTCGGCGTCGGAGTCGGCGTCTCGGTCGGCAGTTCTGCCGGTACCGCCGGCATCGTTACCTGCGGCGCGTCTGCCGCCCCCAGGGATACACCGGTATCCTCGGCCGCCACATTGATCTCGGATTCTTTCTTGATCTCCTGCGCCACGTCGATCTGCTGGTAAACGATCTTTTCACGTACATTGACGCTGTCGGGTACACCGACAAACTGATATCCGTCTAAGGCGGTCACTTCTACGGTATAATCACCGCTCTTGATCCCCTTTTCATAGATGATGCCGTCTTCATCCGCATCGGTCAGCACTACTGCATCGCCGCCCGCCGGCTGCAGGCGCACCTCAAATATCACGTCCGTGACCAGACGTCTGCTTTCCTGTTGGATAAACTTGATCTTCAGGTCCTGCTCCAGGGAAGTGAACGTCACTTCCACCAGCTGGCCGTCCACCGGCACCGTAACGGTATCGCCTGTCCCCGGATCCGTTGTGTCGGGAACTTCCGTCGGCTGTGAAAGCCGCCCTGCTTCCGCCATAGCAGTCAATCCGCTTTCTCCGGCGATTCCTATGCTGCTCAGGCTTTGGCCGACATCATACATATAACTCTGATTGCCCGCATGGCTCTGTCCCCAGCTCTTCTGACGCGCCGCGATCAGGCCCGTCATCCCGACCGAAAACAGCAGGATTGCAGCAATCGCGATCTTCAGCCAGCGGCTGCCGTCCTTTTTCTCCGGCGCATCACTCTTCTCTGCAGAGTGTTTTCCGGATGTCTTTGCAGATGTTTTTGCGGTTTTTTTCTTCTTTTTTCCTTTCGAAGATTTTACGCTCTTCGCGTTCTCTTTTCCTGCCTTTACGGTTTTATCCCGCTCAGCGGATTTCTTCTTTCTGTGAGGTTCTTCCGGTTCATCAGCAACAGCTGTATCTTCCGGTTCACTCTCTTCTTCCTCATAATACCCGTCTTCGCCGGTTTCCCCCATATCGTCCAGCTCGTCTTCGTCTATGAATTCAAGCTCTTCGCCATCCTCTGCATCCGCATATTCCTCCTCGTCATAATACTCTTCTTCATCGGAATACTCCTCTTCAGAATATTCCTCTTCAGAGTATTCTTCCTCCGAGTATTCTTCTTCCGCATACGCTTCTTCGGCATATTCTTCTTCCGAGTATTCTTCTTCAGAATACTCTTCTTCAGAGATTTCGTCTTCCGGATACTCTTCGCCCTCCGCATACGCTTCTCCGGCATCTGCGTCATCCGATGCATCTGCGTCATCTTCCGTCACATCCGCATCTTCGGCATATCCCTCTGCTGAGACATCCGTCGTATCATATGCTTTTTCCTGTACTGTCTCTTTACGGCCATACCCTGCCGCTTCCCGCTCGGTAAGCGGCTTCTCATCCGTTTCACTGCCGGTTCTGCCGCCGATCACTTCAAACAGGTCCGAATCCAGATCGATCAGCGGCATCGTTTCCGAGCCGACCATCTTGACCTTGCTCATATCGATCACCTGCGTCTCCTGCAGATCCCGCTTGATCTCTTCGGAAATATCGGTCAGAAGCATAGTATCCACAGAGATTTCTCCCTGAAATACATGCTCTTCCCTGTTCTCTTCATCGGTATACCCCTCTGCATTCTCCGTCGCCCCGGTATCTGATAGATCTGCCGTGATCCTCTCTTTTTCCGGTAAAGTTTCTTCGGGTGTCTCCTCGTTGATTGCCTCTTCCGCGGCCCCGTCTATTGCTTCTTCCTGCACTTCGTTTTCCGCCGTTTCCGCATCCACAGCCGCTTCCGTTTCCTCCGGATTTTTCACAGCTTCTGCTTCCGTCCTTCCGGCCTCAACCTTTTTTTCCGTTTCTTCTGCAGTACCGGCTCTTTCTGCATCCTGTTCATGCACAGCCGCACGCAATTCATCCACCAGGATTGAAAGCACCTGTGCGTGGATCCCGGCCTTCTCCTGCGCCGCTGTCTTTTGCTCTTCATCCATTTCATCAAAATCCATGATATCAAAGTCTTTATTCATTACCGATTCATCCTTTTCCATGACGGCTCCAAATCTGAATATACAATTTCACTAAATCGTCAATTTGGCCATTTTATGTAAACATAATTAGTTAGATTTTATCATATTATGCAGGAAATTGACAAGTCTAAAATCGGTTTACAATCATTTCACCTGATCATCCGCGCGGTTGTAAATTTAGTTTATTTAGGTAATTTTTTAGTTAAATTATCCAATTGAACAAAAGTAAAAATACTAGTATACTTCAAATCATAAAAAGCGGGCTGTGAGTAAGCGAGGTTCTCCCGCATCTACTCCTTCCCGCTGTCTCTCAGACTTCCCTGTTCTGAACGTTGCTGCTTCCTGTTGCTCTGCCTGCTCCGTTTCTTCGGTTGACCAGTCGGTGATCCGGCTCCTCAGGCTCCCCAAAATACGTAAATACTGTAAACTCCCCTCTGGGACATCAGTTCAAACCCATAGTCCTGAGGAACATTCAGCTTCGGTTTTAAAGCATTGACTACAATGAAGCGCACGGAATTAAACTTGCATTTATCTGCCAGAATTTCAAAATCCAGCATATCCGCCGCCATCTGTTCGTAAAAACCATTGCCCTCGTTCCATCTCTCATCCAGCATTTCACGTCCGTACGGCATACGCAGCGTCGCATCATACTGGCGCACAAAGGTCAGCATTTCCGGCGGAAAAGCAACAAAAGTCACTTCGTCCACTTCGTGCTTTTTGATGTCTTCCACGATATCGATCACATTCTGCGGGATCTGATAGGGGTTTTCCGCAAGTCCGATCTCGCCGGAGATCTGCCCGGAAAAAACGGATTCCCCGCCCAGGAACAATACCACCAGGATCAGCATCAGTCCTGTCACCTGATGCTCTTTGATCAGCACGGCACCGGCATAAGCCAGACCGACTCCTACCGGCACCAGCCACCACATACGCCAATAGGTCGTCGCGTCCACAAAGGTGATATACAGGAAATAAAAGAGCGGAAAGAAAATGAATATGATCAGCATGATACTGCCATGCAGCAGGATCGTCCGGTTGGAACGATCTTTTTCGGAAAGCCCGATATAGATTAGCGCGATGAAAAACAGCACCATAATGATACCGGTCCCGGAATACTGTGAATAAATCGTAAACATCTCATTCAGCATATGCATATCACGAAAACCTCTCCATCGCATACATGGCCATAAAGTAATAACACGGAATCATGGCAAGGATCCCCCCGAGGATCAGCATCGGCCGCCGGTTACGCACCGCTGCCAGCAATATGAACAGTGTCTCCAGCACGATCAGCAAAAGAAGCCCCAGACTGCTGCTGAGTGCACCGGTCATATTCACCAGAAACAGCATAACAAATAAGCCGTATGTTCTCTTCTCCGTCCCTTCTGTATCCTCATACTCATTTTCCGGCCCCGGTTCCGTTCGCCGAACAACCGCCAGCAGGATCAGAAACGCCATAGGGATGACCAGATTGGCCAGAACCGACTTGCCCTGCCATGTCCGTGTCAGGAAAAACGTTTCTCTGGTATATCTGGAATAGATCCCGAAATCGTTCAGAAGGCAGATCAGGACCATAAACATCGGCAGACGCTTTTTGTCCTTCTGAAACAAAAGACGGCCGATCTGCATATAGATCATATAGCTTGCGACGATCAAAAAGGACGGCAGCACGGTGTGAGCCACCACTGCTGCATGCAATCTGCTCTTCCTGGCCAGCAGGGCGATAAACAGCGGAAACGGCGCCAGCGCATGCCGGTAGTCAAGCACACTGTATGCCCCGGTATACGGATCAAAGTAGTACACCAGATCGGTCACATCGGCTACCAGAGCCTGTCCGACATAATACGCATCATCTCCGTCTGCCGTCATCACCAGAACCGATGCCACCAGCTGCAGTGCAAGCAGAATATAAAAAACGATCCACAGCCCTACTTCCGAGCGGCTTTTCCCCCGAACGGACGGCAGCTCAAAACTCTCTTCCGCCGTGGTCTTTGTGATCCGCACTACTGCCAGAACAAATCCCAAAAAGGATAAGACCAGCGCGATCCAGAACATGATCCGGATCAGGGAGGATAAATGTCCCCGTTGCAGCACAATGATCACGGCCGGTATCTGAAAGATGCCCAGCATGGTAAAAAAACCGCAAAGATACACCTGACATGGTGTTTTCTTCTGCTTTGCGATCAGATGGCATGGCAGCATCCCTATGAGCAGCGGGAACAGGACCAGCCACAGTATGAATGTATCCAGATGATGTAACAGGGACATCCTTACCGTTATTCCTCTCTTAAGGAAAATGACTTACATTTTTCCATATAAAGTGTTATAATGATACAGGCGTTATTATAACCTATTTTTTGCAAAAGTAAAAGGAGAGACCTATGATTTCCATTGTCGTTCCAACCTATAACGAAAAGGACAACATACGTCCGCTGCTTTCCCGCATCGACGGCGCCTTACCGGGGATCGACTACGAAGTGATCTTTGTAGATGACAGCAAAGACGAGACTCCGCAGGTGATCGAAGAGATTGCAAAGGAAAACAGTCACGTGGTACTGCACCACAGAGAAAACGAAAAGGGCCTGGCAACTGCCGTAGTCAAAGGCTTCCGTCTGGCAAAAGGTGATTTTGTTGCCTGCATGGATGCAGACCTGCAGCATCCGCCCGAGGTGCTTCTGGATATGTACACCGCCATGCTGGCACATGCCGATATGGCGATCCCCAGCCGTTTCATTCCGGGCGGCAGTGACGGCGGTCTGGATCTTTTCCGCAAGATCGTATCCGGCACGGCACGCTACATCGGCAAGATCCTGCTGCCCTGCCTGCGTAATGTGACCGATCCTACCAGCGGCCTGTTTATGGTACGCCGGGAGCTTCTGGAAGGCGCGGATCTCAATCCCATCGGCTGGAAGATCATGATCGAAGTGCTGGCAATGTGCCCGGTCAAGAAGGTACTGGAAACACCCTATGCATTCCATGACCGTGAAAACGGCGAGTCCAAGCTGTCGCTTAATGTTACGCTGGAATACATCAAGCAGGTGTTCCATCTGATGAGCTACGCGACCAATCGCGGACGCGGCATGAAGGTGGTACGCTGGAGTCCGGCAAAACTGGAAGAACGCAAAAAGACGTTATTAGAGAAATAATTATTAGAGAAATAAATCAAAAAACAACCCCGATGCCGCAAGACATCGGGGTCTTATTATAATACTTTTTCAGCTTCTCTCTGCGATCATATCCCGCAGCGTATCTTTGATATCGATCACCGGTTTCCATCCCAGTTCCGATTCTATCTTGTATGCGGAGCCTACGATCTCCTTATTATCATCCGGCCGCACAAACTCCGGATTTACTTTTGTCGTGACCTGGACGCCAACCTGTGTCGCGATGCTGTCAATGATATCAGATAAGCGGTAGGCATTGCCGGAACAGATGTTGTAGATCTCTCCCGGCGTTCCGCTCTTCAGAAGCATATAATACGCTCTCACCACATCCCGCACATCCACAAAGTCGCGGATGATCGAGGTATCGCCGGTTTCGATCTCGCCCTCGCTTCTCCCGCTTTTTTTGATATCGATGATCCGCTTGATAAAACTCGGGATCACAAAACGGTCGTCCTGTCTCGGACCGATATGATTAAACGAGCGGGTCATGATCACGTTCATGCCGTACGCTTTCACATATACCTTGGACATCAGTTCCTGTGATACACGCGCCACCGCATAAGGACTGACCGGATTCACTCTCTGGCTTTCTTTTAACGGCAGCTCACTCCGGGACACGTTTCCGTATTCCTCCGAGGAACCTACCGAAAGCACCCTGCAGCTGGCATCCGTCTCCCGGATCGCATCGATGAGATTCAGAAAGATATTGCTGTTGTTGGTAAAACTCTCTGACGGATACTTCCAGCTATATGCTACACTACTGAAGGCCGCCAGATGCAGGCAATAGTCCGGCCGGAAGGTCGCAAAAGCACTCTTCAGCGCTTCCTTATCCATCAGATCAATGACGGAAAAACGGATATTGAGCTTGTCCGCATACTTTGCCAGATCGATCTTCGGTGTGGCCCGGTCCAGTCCGAGGATCTCGCATGGAATATCATTCTCGTACAGATAATCCAGAAAATGTCCCGCCACAAAACCGGAAAAACCCGTGATCGCAATTCGCTTCATCATCTTATTTTACTACACCCTTCTCCAGGTATTCCGCAAGGTTGGTCTTGATATGCTCTTCCGCACGCTCTACGGCAACTTTTTCCATATCGTGTCTGGTCATGATCTCAACCAGCTCCTCAAAAGAAGTCTTGGTCGGATTCCATCCGAGCTCGGTCTTTGCCTTGGTCGGATCCCCCCAGAGGTTTACGACATCGGTCGGACGATAGAAGTCCGGAGATACCTCCACCAGCACTTTTCCGGTGGCCTTATCAATACCCTTCTCGTCCATGCCTTCACCCTGCCATTCCAGCTCAATGCCGGCATGATGGAAGGCCAGTGTTGCAAATTCACGCACAGAATGCTGCACGCCGGTCGCAATGACAAAATCCTCCGGCTTGTCATTCTGCAGGATCAGCCACATACACTCTACATAATCCTTGGCATATCCCCAGTCACGCAGGGAAGACAGATTGCCAAGATACAGCTTGTCCTGCTTGCCCTGTGCGATACGTGCCGCTGCCAGCGTGATCTTTCTGGTAACAAAGGTCTCGCCGCGGCGCTCGGATTCATGGTTAAAGAGAATACCGGAACAGCAGAACATATTATAAGCCTCACGGTACTCCTTGGTGATCCAGAAACCGTACTGCTTTGCTACTGCGTATGGAGAATACGGATGGAACGGCGTGTTTTCATTCTGCGGAACCTCTTCTACCTTACCGTAGAGCTCGGAGGTAGATGCCTGATAGATACGGCAGGTATCTGCCAGTCCTGTGATCCTTACGGCTTCCAGCACACGCAAAACGCCGGTCGCATCAATGTCCGCCGTAAATTCCGGCGCATCAAAGGAAACCTGTACGTGCGACTGCGCTGCCAGATTATAGATCTCATCCGGCTTTACCATACCGATCACCTTTACCAGAGATGAGGTATCGGAAAGATCACCGTAATGCAGATGGAACTGCGGATGTCCTTCCAGGTGCGCGATACGGTCACGGAAGTCCACCGATGAACGGCGGATGATACCATGTACTTCATATCCTTTTTCGATCAGGAACTCAGACAGATACGACCCGTCCTGTCCGGTTACGCCTGTGATCAATGCTCGTTTCATTACTGTTCCTCGCTTTCTCTTAAAAACCTGTGAGCACACAAGATGATGTGCATACGCAAGTAAGTATACCTTATGTTGATGGAAATGGCAAGTCGGTCACGAAGACGGTTCTGCGACCGATTTCAGCCGCCGTTCCATCCGTTCGCCGGCTCTCAAAACGTCCAGCATCCCGCGGATCCTTGCCTGCGCTGCCGTCCCCAGCTGCTGCCGCAGTCCGGGCTTCTCATACAGCCTGCGCAGCTGTATTGCTGCATCCGTGACATCCGGGTCTGCCCAGATGGTCCCCCTGCGGTACAGACTGATATCCCGTTTCGTACGCAGCAGACGGTATCGTACCGGACAGCCGCAGGTTGCATCCAGAAACTCTCTGGTAGAGGAATAATCGGTTGCCACCGCCACGCCTCCGTACTTCATCACTTCCGCTACCGGCAGGCCGAAACCCTCTGCCCGGTGCAGTGATAATAATATATCTGCAGCCGCCAGCAGTTCCTGTGCCTCCTGCCAGGGAAGCAGCCCCTCGACCCACAGCACGTGATCGCGCCCTTCTAACCGCTTCTGAAGGCGGCGTTTTTCCTGCTTTGTAAAACCCTTCCCCTTGATCACCAGCCACACATCCTCCGGCATCGTCGGAAACGCTTTGCAAAAGGCATCCAGTGCCCCATAGGGGTTCTTCCGCTCGGTACTGCTGCGCCCGTCATACAGCACGAGACAGAGCAGATCATTTTCCGGCACCCCAAGCCGTTTTCTGGCCGCCATCCCATCCGGTAACTGCTCACCTTCTCCGCACAGGCCGTAATACATTACTTTCACCGGTTTATCCGTTACCTTGCGGATCGCTTTTGCAATAAAGGCGGACGGCACCCAGATTTCGTCAAAGAAGTCACACACGGGATGCCATTCTTTGGGCAATTCCGGTGTCTCCCAGAGCCAGAAGGCGATATTGTAATGCTCATCCAGTTTTTTACAGTCAAACTGCTTCAGGAAAGACAGCCATATCGACGGCTGCAGATGAAACAGATTGACGGCATAGTCGGTCTGCTCTCGTTCCGCATCCTCCGCTAAAGGTGTTCCGGACCATTCTTCAATGTGATGAAAGGAATACGGAAGCTCCGCTGCCTCAAATGCTTCCCGAAGCAGCTGCACACTGCGGCTTAATCCCGTTCCTGCCGCATCGTCTCCGTAGAGATTGATGCCCACCGGACGTTTTCCTTTTACAAAATCCTTATGGGAAAGCTCTTTGAAATGCGCCAGTGCCTGCCGGTCTTTATACGCATTCCGCGCATTCAGGATCCCCCGCGGGATCAGCGGACGTACAAGATCCTTCCATGTATGTGGCTGCTCATGATCTGTATGCGGTTGTTCACATCCTGCGCTCTGTTTCATACTCTTTGGGATCACGCCCTCTCGTCCTTCTCCATTTCATTCCAGATGGCTTCTGCGGAACGCCGCCATGAAAATCTCGCCAGATTGCGGCGTATCTTATTCACGCCGCAGCCCTGCCACACACGCGCCTGCAGCAACGCTTTTTTCAGATCCTCAGGCGTGTTTTCGAAATAAAATGCGGTATTCCCCATTACTTCCCGCAGTACGGGTATATTGGATACCACTACCTTCTGCACCCCGTAACTCTGTGCCTCCAGCGGCGGAAGTCCGAATCCCTCGTACTTGGAAGGAAAAAGGAAACACTCCGCACCGGCATAAAGCGCCGGCAGATCTTCCTCCGGCACTGCCCCCATCACATACAGACTCTTCATATACAGGATGTCTTCCGCGCTTCCCGTATCTTCCGCTTCTAACCGGCGGATCTCTTCATGAAGCTGTTTGTTTTTCCAGCCTTCCCGTCCGGCCAGCACCAGCGGCGGCAGCAGTTCACCGGCCTGCCGCAATTCCCGATATGCCTGCAGCAGCATGGGCAGATTCTTTCTCGGTTCCATAGTACAAAGGCACAGCCAGTATCTCTCCGGAAGGTCATATTTCGCACGCACGGCATCGATCACATCTTCTGCCGGACGTCCGGCTTTCGTATCCGGCGCACAAGGTGCCAGAATCACATCTTCCTTTTCAATCCGGTGCCGGAAATATACATATTTCGATAAAATATTATTCCGGGATTCCTGCGAGATCGTGATCACTTTGCGGCTGGTTTTTACCGTATGATCATATCCTCTCCGGAAAAACAGGACCGAGCTGCGTTTCATCGTTTCCGGACAGTGAAAACATGCCAGATCCGCGATCAGGCCATAGGTATTCGGCTCATGGAAACGAAGCGGCACCGGAAATGCCGGAAACAGATAGCGGTCCGCCTTCAGTTTCTTCATCACGACCGGCAGTCGCAGCTGATTGACCAGAAGCTTGTTATCCCCCTTGATCACGCAAAAAGATACTTTCGAAATACGGCGCCAGTCCTGTAACAATTCTGGCACCTTATTACGTACCACCAGGATAAACCGCGTCTTACGTGTCGTATGGATCAGCGCCTCCGTAATCCGGTAGGCATAACGCTCCAGACCGCTCATCCGCTCCCCAAGAGCCGTCAGATCCACCGCCACCGTCAACACCCCGGTCTTTTTTATCTGTTCCGTCACACTGCTGTTTTTTGCCATTCCATGCACCTGTCAGACAGATCAGGTCTCCGTTCCCTGATCTTTTCCGGTATACCCGCTGATCGTCCGGTCCCGGTATTTCAATGCCAGCCGGAAGATCTTCACATCATCAATGAAATATCTCCGAAACAACCGGAACGGTTCCTGCAGAAAGCGTGAAAACCATTCCAGCCCATGCCGCTGCATCCATTTCGGCGCACGACGTTTTTCCTTTGCAAGAAAGCTTACCGCCGCGCCAAAGGGGAGCGCCACATGACACTGCAGCTGTTCTTTATGTTCGGCGATCCATTTTTCCGACTTGGGTGCTCCCAGTCCCACGACCAGGATATCCGTCTCAAACTCCGCCACTTTTTTCAGGATGTGCGCACTCTCTTCCGCATCCTCCGCAAAATTCATCGACGGCGCATATCCGTCCACAGCCGGGATCCCCGGCCACAGACTTTTCACCTGCTCCACTGCAGCCGAAACCGTCTTCTCATCCGTCGCCAGAAAATAGATCCTCCGGCCATCCTCCTGCGCAAACGCACATACCTCCGGCAGCAGATCCGCTCCTGTCACGCGCTCCAGTAACGGACATCCCAGGGAATCTGCGATCCACAAAAGGGGCATTCCGTCCGGCACGATGAGATCTGCTTTTTCAAACAATTCCCGGAAGATGGTATCCTTCTCCGCCTTTACAATATGATCGGCATTGGGGGTGATCACCAGATGCATTCCGGTATCTCCCGCATACGCCCGGATCTTTTCTGCCGCTTCTGAAAAAGCAACATCATCGATACGGATATTCATAAATGCTCTGCGACGTTTTTCCCCGTCGACCGCTTTTGCGATCAGGGGCCCGGAAGCTCCGAATACAAGAAACAGCACCGCCATCAGGCCGGCGCCAAACAGATCCTTT
>JAFWRC010000014.1 GCA_017508825.1 Lachnospiraceae bacterium | reverse complement strand
GGGTCAGCAGCATTTGTTTGGCGATCCTTGCACACAGTTTGTTGCTCCACAGTTCCCGCAGGAAATACCCGGTCGCCATCAACTGCGGATGCGTACCTTTCGCGCAATAGTTCTCGATCTGCGCCTCGCAATCTGCGGTATCCCTTACCGCCAGAGCCCACAAGCCCATATGCACTTTCATCGCATCATCGCTTGCAAGACACTCCTGCAGATATGCATCATCGCTTAAGCAGCCGTTCACCAGCTCCAGCGTTTTGCCGCTGATACGATCCAGGTCCGCCGATTCCGCTGCCATCAGTCCGGTCCATGTGCCGACGGCGCGCTTAACTGCCGAATACCGGATCAGGTCGTTTTCTCCGATCACTTTCAGAATATATTTGAAGGCCTCCGGATCGGAACAGTCTGCATTTTCACAGATTGCCTGGCGCAGGCCTTCCTGCAGCCGCGCCGCCAGAAGCAGTTTGCCCACCAGTTCATAAAGTTCTTTGTTTTTGCTTGCAAAAACCGCCCGCAGCATCGTATAGGTAATGGCCTCATCAGTGCCCCCCGAGAGCACTTCGGAGACATAGCGTATCGTTTCGGGCATTCCCTGATCGATACAGTAGGTCACATCCTCTTCGATGGTATAAAAAGACGGCGATTCTTCCATACATGCCCGCTCGCCATCCGTCAGCTCCCCTTTGACGATCTGCTCATACGGCTTACATATATGGTGGCAATATGCATAATGCCAAATGATATTACGGATCTTCTCCGCGTACAGCGCATAATCGCTGCTTCGGAACGGTCTGCGCGAATAGCCGAAGGAAAACGTGCAACGGCGGCATTCATCCACGCTGTAAAACAGGGACTCCGTCATAGACTCCGGGATCAGCGTACCGAGCATTTCTTTCAGTTCCTTTTTGATAAAGTCCGAAGGCTTTTTATATTTCCCGCTCTCCAGTCCGTTATAAAATGTCTGATATAATTCACTGCGCCTGCCCTTTCCGGCCGTGTAGGAATCTCCGAGAAAATCCTGCACCTTTTCGGGAATCTTTGCGAATACCGCATCATATTCCTTTCTTCGCTCCTGCTCATATTTTTTTGCCAGTTCTTCTCTTTCCGCTTTTTGTACTGCTGTCAATTTTGCCATTTAATACATCCTCCCTGCCAGTAATGTCAATCTCACAAATGTGAGTGTATCCTCCGCATTCAACGTGATCTGCTGATCAAGCGCCGTCAGTTCTTCTTCGTTTAAAAACACACGGTAGATCCCGTCCACAAAAGCCTGCAGCGCCGTTTCGATCGCCTGCTGCAGATCCGGCTTTTTCTCCCCGTAGTTGATCCCGAATGCGATCTTTCCCACATCTGCCATATCCGTGATCTGCTGCGTCGTCAGCGGCTGCGGCACTTCTCCGGACATTTGCTGCCTCTTTTCATACTCCCGCACGCAGGTCGTGACCGTCTGCGTGATCAGTTCCCGTACCGTCTCCGGCGCCCCCGCCACCTCAAAGGGTATTGGCTTTACCGCCTGCCTGCGCTGCCCGATCTGCTTGATATTTACATTTAACTTCATTGTACTTCCCCCTGTATCTCATATCAGCGTCAGCCGCCACCCACTATTATATCTGCTTTACGCATTTTCTTGTAGTGAAAATTGTCACGTTATTTACAAATTCCGGTTTGTTGGGAATTTACGAATCACAAAAAAAATGACATAAACAAAAAAATAGTGGTCAACATAACTCTTTTATGCTATACTTGGTCATGTCGATGAGTTTTTTATGTGGGAAACGCGGTATCGTTTCCCTTAGGGAGGAAGAAAGAGTTATGTCTTTGTTTGGTGCGTTCAAACACAAATCGGATGCGTCTGTAAACATTGAGCCTGCGTATGAACCGGAAACCGAAGCAAAAGGTGAGCTGGACTTTGTAAACGGACAGGCAGAAACCGCAGAAGAAGTTATCCAGGCGCACCTGGAAGAAGAGGCCAGAGCACAGGAAGAAGCGAAACTGGCGGAAGCTCAGAAGAAAGCCGCTGAAGAAGCTGCGAAAGCAAGTGAAGCGGCTGCCAAAACCGAAGATGCTCCTGCGATCGTTGTTCCGGAGTATGTTCCGCCCAAGAATTTACTTGACGAACTGGAAGAAGAAACCATCCCGGAATCGGAGAAGATCTATCAGAAAATACCGGTAACGCAACACGAACCGGTGATCAACCTACCGGAGTTCCACCCTTCCGATGAACCGGCCATCGCCCTGATCCGCGGTGACGAAGGATTCTTGGCAAAAGATCTTGTTAGTGGTATGATGGCAGTAGGTAATTGCGAAGATGATGCAAAAGATCGATTAATGACACTGCTTGCGCAGCCGGCGTAAGCGGGATCCGATAAATGAATATGCCCTACCAGGGGGAGATAACCTTTTTGAGGCGGTCCTTGATGTATGTAAATACGCAGGGGCCGCCTCGTGTGATACTCTGTTATAGGTTTTCTAAAGTATTCAAAACACCTCAACCTTCCCCTCAAGGGGAAGGCAAGAATCACATTAAAAGAACTTCTTGAGGAAAGCGACCGCTTCCGCTTCTTCCACATTATCCGGGCGGATCACGGTGATGCCGAAAAGTCCGTCCCACTGGTAGATCAGTTTGATGCCGTCACCTTTGATACGGTACTGCTGCTCTCCCACTTCTTCGATGGTGCCGCCGGTTTCGCTCTCGATCTTTTTCAACAGATAAGCAAATGCGTTCTGTTCTCCGTAATCACTAGCGGTTCCGCCGGAGATGAAGATCCAGCCATCTTCGGTACAACGTTCGATGCTAAATTGAAATTCCATGATGTTAATCTCCTATATATTTTCACTTATTCTACATCACAAAGGATCGTCCCCCGGCTGAAAATGAACCAGAGAACCGTCCCCGTGGTTTGGCAGCTTCCCCTCAAGGGGAAGCCCAGATGAGTCCGCTCAAGGGGAAGGCAAGAAATCAAAGGATCGTCCCCCGGCTCAAAATAAGCCGGAGAACCGTCCCCGTGGTTTACGGCTTCGTTTTCTTCCTCGTGGGAAGGCAGGATGGGCTATCTTTATTCTGCGATCTTCGGTTCCCAGGCGATGAAATCGTCGATCGTTAGCGGTTTTGCGTAGTAGTAGCCCTGCAGGCTCTGGACACGGTACTGCAGCAGGATGTTGCGCATACCGGCCGTTTCCACGCCTTCCACGCAGACCTTAGCGCCATAATTGGAAGCTACGTCCGTAAAGCTCTCCATCAGACCGCGCTCCTTCTCGTCTTCTTCGATCTTTAAGACGAAGCTGCGGTCGATCTTGATGGTATCAAACGGCAGGTTCTTGACCAGACCCACGGAAGAAAAGCCCGTGCCGAAATCGTCCAGCGCAATACGTATGCCCCTGCCCCGCAGATTGACAATGCTGTTCTTAAGCAGATCCAGATCCAGCAGGCGGCAGCGCTCCGTGATCTCCAGACACAAATGCTCCGGCGGATAATCCACTTCGTCCAGGATCCGGAATACCTGGTCCACAAAATCCGGTTTCTCCAGCTGTGTATAAGACAGATTGACACTGATATCAAAATCCGGATATTTCTCCCGGATCCGCATAGCATCGGTCAGTGCGCTCCGCAGGATCCACAAGCCCAGCTCCGGAAACAACGGATCTCTTTCCAGCAGCGGGATGAAATGGTTTGGCGGGATCACACCATATTCCTCATTCTTCCATCGCAGCAGCGCTTCCGCTCCGATCAGTTTTTCTTCTTTTGCATCCACCACCGGCTGATACATCAGAAAGAAGCCCTGATACCCGCGCATGATCGATGCACGGATGGTATGGAATTTTTCAATCCGGTTGCGGTTCTCGTCCGAGAGATTGTTCAAAAACTCTACCAGCTCTCCCTGTCGGCGTACCTTGGATTCTCCGTAGGCAAAATTCAGGCAGGAATACACAGTCTGATTATCCACTTCAAAATGATTTACCACCAGCATTCCGGCATTCAGATCCAGGATCACATTCTTATCTTCCACCGTGATCCCGTGCCGGAAATAGTTCCGAAGTGACTCGTAGCGGTCACGGATCTTCTTTGCCGTTCCCAGTTCCGTCATCACGGCAAACTTGGTACCGTCCATCCGGTACACCTTCCCCGCATCCCCCACATATTCGTACAGATGCCTGCCGATCCGCTGCAGCACGCGGTTTCCGAAATGATATCCGTAGACTTCATTGATCTCGGAAAAGCTCCGGATGCCGATCATCACCAGAAACATCCGTGTTTTGTTCTGCAGCCCGGACTGTACATCCTCCAGGAATCCGTACAGATTGCGCAGACCGGTCAGCACATCTACATCACTCTTCACGCTCTGGTCCCGCAATGTGCCGCAGAAATATTCCGGCTTGCCGTCCACGTCGAACAATACACAGCCGCGGCATGCGATCACGGTATATTCACCGCTCGCCTTCCGCACCCGGTACTGCATATCGTGATCCGAAGAACGTCCCGAAAAGATCGCTTCCACATCCAGGCGGTACTGTTCCCGATCCTCGGGATGAATGCACTCCTGCCAGATCCTGCCTGCGTTCAGCATATAGGTTCCCGGAAGGCCGAAGATCTCCACCGCCGTTTCCGACCAGCGGGAATAATCGTACCGCATATCACAAAGATACACGTGTGTTCCTTCCGAAACCATTTCAAAAGCTTCAAACATGGCATTCAGCCGGCGACGGCGCTCATGCGGGATCCGGAACTCTTCCATCTCCGAATGCATCGGCGCTTTCCCGGTTTCCTGTTTTAAGCGCATCTTCTCATCATACATATTCTTGTCGGCACGTTCGTATACTTCATGCACGTATCGGTCTTTCTTGCTGTCAAAGACCGCAAGCCCCGATGCGATCACCGGACCTTCCTTCTGCTCCACATTCAGACGCACCTGGGTATGCAGCTCCGACATCAGGTATTCCCGCTCAAAATAATCACTGCCGGTCAGAAAGACCGCAAATTCATCCCCACCGGTCCGGAAACGGGACTGTGTGAAAACACCGTACAGATCATCCGGTAGGCCATACGGATGTAATCATCTCCGGCCGTATGCCCTTTCAGATCGTTGATGCGCTTTAAATTGTTCAGATCGCAGACCACCACGCCAAACGGGACTGCTTCCTTCTCCAGCCGCTCCTGCAGGGCACATTCCGCCTCCACATAGGCATTCTTGTTCTTTGCTCCGGTCAATGCATCTCTTCGGGCCATCTGGTTGGCCTTCTGCATTGCCTGCGTTCGCGCGGTCTCCCGGCGCATCTCCTCATCCACATCTTCCACACCGAAGATCAGATGCGTCCTGTCCTTTGCCCAGATCACGTTCATTCTCGTAAAACGCACACTGGTCCCGTCTAAGGTCCGATAATCCACCAGATAACGCCCGCTCTTTTCCAGTTCTTCCATAAGGAAATTCGGACTGAGTGCCTGCGTAACCTTATCCCAGTCCTCCTGCGCGACCAGCCGCTTTACATTTTCCCTGCCGGTGCCAAAGAAATCCTCTCCCTCACAGCACAGTTTGAGCCGGTCGTAAATATCGCCCTTGCTCAGGCTGCGGTAGTGTCCCGTTTGTGCATTCACATAATAGATCACAGCAAAATGCGATGCCAGGCTCTCGGCAACCTGGGTGTAGAGTTCCTTCTCAAGCTTCAGCGCTTCCCGTTCTTTTGCCCCGCGTATTTCGTCATCCACGTTCATGATCCCCAAGATCAGATAATTATCCTTCCCTTTGTGCATATAGATCATGCGCATCTTATGATATACCTGCCGCCCTTCCAGAAGCAGACGGTATACGATATCTTCCATTTTGCCTTTGGCAATCTCTTCCTGCAGCCGTTCCTTCCGCAGGTATTCACGCATCTTCGGCCGGTCCTCTTCATAT
>JAFWRC010000120.1 GCA_017508825.1 Lachnospiraceae bacterium | reverse complement strand
CATTATTTTGAAACACAGGAAAGACGGCTTTCACAAAAGGATCAAACGAAGGACGCAAATAAGTCAAATCCCATGATGAAATGGTATAACAAAGTGCTGGCGTCCAAGGATGATCCGGAATTGAATTCGGACGCAGTCCTTTTTGAGCCTGTACCGAAAAAAGAAATTACGGCATGGGAAAAGAAGAATGCTATCAAACTTCCGAAAGACTACAAGAACTGGCTGATGCTTTCGAACGGACTGGAGTTTGCTGACAAGATCGTCTATAAACTTGAGGAACTGGATCTTGAAAACCCGGTGACCGGACCGGAGGACGGCAAGGAGTATATTGTGATCGCATCCCTTTCCGGGGCATCGGACTGCCTGGTATTTGATCCGGCGACGAAGGAAGTATTCGAGCTGACGGATGATGGGAAGATGCGTACAGGAGATTTTGTATATCACGTGATCCAGGCAGGATTTGAATATCTGAAAGATGAATAAACAAAATCATAGACAAGGAATACCGAAAACAGAAATAATAGCAGTAGTAAATTCGATAAATTTATCTGCTAAGGAGGCGAACGGAGAATGGAAATCAAGAGAGTTACAGAGGATGAAAGAACAGGTGCGTTTATAAATGCTGAGTTTTCAGGGTATGCGATGGATTGCAATGTTGCATTGAATTACGAAGAGTTTTGCTTTGCTGCGGAAGAGAATGGTACGATCGTTGGAGTGATTACGGGGAGAGCATATTACAATGAGGTTCATATCGGAGATCTGATCGTTGGGAAAGATTATAGAAAAGACGGAGTCGGAAGTAAGCTGGTCGCTGCTGTTGAAGAGGCCTTTAAAGGAAAACAATATGAAAAAATAGCGCTTACAACATTCGGCTTTCAGGCGCCGGAATTTTATAAAAAACTTGGATATGAATTGGAATTTGTTCGTGAAGACAAGGATCCGAAACTCAATAAATATTTTTATATTAAGAAAATATGAAAAAAACAGCGCCCGTTCGGACGCTGTTCCTTTATGCAAAAAGTTGCCGTAAGCAAGATATACTCGTGGTCGATGGCAGCTTTGGCATAACTTGATTGACGGCTAGATACAAAGATCACTCCATTGGCAGTTACCGCATATCTTGGGACGTTTCCCCGATTTTATGATCCGACTTTTGATCTTTGCGGAAAAATCATTATAGGATATCTTTTCACCTTCACGTAAATTGCATAATTCTAAAACTTTTTTATCATAGTTAAGAACTTTAGCCGCGGTATCACATAACTGTTCATGATTATGCGGACACACAGCACACAGATCATCCGTTGCAGCAGTCAGTTCGATGACGGGATCATCGTTTTCCAACAGTTCTTTGTAGCGGCACATATTCTCAACAAATGTATCACTGTATCCTTTGCCTTTGAAATAGTACAGGCACATACCATGATGCGCACGCAGGCGGATCAATTACGGGCTCCTGTGTTGATGACACGGCGCAGTGCTTTATTGCTGCCAAGTGTAAGTGCCAGTGCGATCTTGACGGCATCCGGTAACAGGTAGGGAAAAACGCACCAGGACAGAGCAGTCAGTGTACCGATCGAATTGCCGTCATCTCCGATATATACATGGACGAACCATAAGGTACCGAATGTATAGCAGACGATCAGGGCCAGAACCATCGAAATGCCGTATATCCATATTTTTTTACCTGCAAAACGTTCAAAAAACCACATCAGCAGAGCGGAAAACAGAAAGCCGATCAGATATCCCCCGGTTGGGCGGAGCAATACGCTGATACCGCCGCTCATTTCCGCAAATACCGGTGCACCGGCGGCGCCGAGGAGCAGGTAGACGATGATGGTCATGGTTCCGCGGGCTCCGCCTAACAGATAGCAGAGAAAAAATACTGCAAATGTCTGCAAAGTAAAAGGGACCGTGACCGGTGTCGGGATGGAAATCCAGGAACATACGGTCAGCAGAGCCACTCCGATCGCAATATAAGCAATGTCAATGGTACGGAAAGCAGTTATTTTTTTTCCGGAACGTATGGCTTGTGTATCAGGTTGTTTTATCATCTTGTGAATCCTCTTTTCTTTCGTCCTGCTGATAATAGCACAGGCATATACTGATTGTCAACCTGCAAAAATAAAAAGTTGACAAATGGTAAAATATAGAAATTCATTATTATTTATGGTAAAATTTGTTAAAGAAACGATCATTCGGATGCAGCTGTTTGGAGAAACGGAAGATGGCCGGAAACAGAATACTCTATGATAAAGATATCCGGGAGCCGCTTTTTGATTTCCTGGAAGAAACCTATGGAAAGAGCCGCATCCTGGAAGAAAAACAGACAGCGAATGTTCGAGCGGATGTCGTGATGATCACACCGACGTTGTTGTATGGGATTGAGATCAAGAGCGATGCGGATACGTATACACGACTTGCGAAACAGGTGAAATACTACAACTGGTTCTTTGACCGTAATATTGTGGTGGTCGGAACAAAGCATGCGGCACATATCAAAGAACATGTACCGGAATGGTGGGGGATCATTACCGTAGAACCGGACGAGAAGGGAAGAGTAGATTTTTATATCATGCGGGATGTCGCAGAAAATCCCAGAGTAAAGGAGAAGCGGAAGATCACCTTGTTGTGGCGGCCGGAACTCAATCATTTACTGGAGATCAACAAACTTCCAAAATACAGGGACAGAAGCAAACAGTTTGTGCAGGAAGTATTGCTGGAGCGGGTACCGAAAGAGACCCTGTGGCCGCAGGCGTACGAGGAATTGTTTGAACGGGACTATAATACGATCGGGCAGGAGATTGAAGACTACAGGAAAAAGAAGAACAAAGCGTGATATGCAATGGGAGAGATTAATATGGATAATCATCGGTTGAACGGATACGATGAGTTTTTAATGGATAATCGGATCAAGGTGAACCGATATCTGAATTATGTTCTGTGGTTTTTCGTGATCACCGGACCGGCGATCGCTGCAGGGGTAAAGGGCGGGATTTATCACGATATCAGTTATGCTACCTGTATCAGCATTTCGGTGATCGTAATCATTCTGGCCACGATCCACATTTTACTGCAGAAGAAAATTCCCAGTTCGACGGTGACATGTCTGTTTGTGCTTACGGCGCTGGATGCATTGATCGTGTATATGTCCTGCTCGCATGTCAGCATTCATCTTACATGGTTTCTGGTTCCGTTGCTGAGTCTTCTGTTTTGCAGCAAAGGGATCTATTTCTATGCAGTCATTCTGAATTATCTGTTGATGTTTATTACTACGCTGGTAACGGCGCCGTATTATCTGAACATAAGGACAGATCATGACAGTATCAAAGCATATTTTGCAGATGTAATGAGCGGCTATACCATTGAGACGATCATTATGTTTGCATCCGGATATATCATCGGAAAACTGACACTGGAATATTTCAAAATGCTGTTCAGTCAATATACCTTGATCCGGGAACAGGAACGGAGTATGGAAGAAAAAATGGATCTTCTGGATTCTATGGCTGAGATCTATGATAATGTGAACCTGATCGATTTTGTGAATAACACGGAAACATCCCTTCGTGATGAGGAGCATAAGAAACACGGAATTGATATGACGGCGCAGACGCATACGCTTATGAACCAGCGGATCAGGAACCAGATCATGCCGGATCAGACGGAGGACTTCCTGACGTACACAAATATCAAAACCCTGAGAGCACGTCTTGCACAGAAGAAACTGATCAGTGCCGACTTTATCGATGTGGTATCCGGATGGTTTCGGGCGCAATACATTACCGTGGAGTCTACTCCGGATGGTATTCCGAATACGGTGATCTACACTACCAGAAATGTGGATGAAGAAAAACGGCGGGAAGAGTATCTGATCCGTATTTCCATGACCGATGAAATGACCAGGCTGTTCAACCGCAGATGTTATGACGAGGATCTTCGGGAAATCCGGGAGAGTAAGCTTGCGGATGACTTTGTACTATTCTCTGTTGATGTCAACGGTTTGAAGACGGTAAATGATACCAAGGGACATGCGGCCGGGGATGAACTGATCAAGGGAGCGGCAGACTGTCTTGCACTGTCCGTAGGAAAGAAGGGCAAGGTCTACCGTACCGGCGGCGATGAGTTTATGGCAGTAGTTCATACCGGTGATCCGGAAAGCCTGCGT
>JAFWRC010000119.1 GCA_017508825.1 Lachnospiraceae bacterium | reverse complement strand
AACATTGATTCGGCGCGTATGGGAGCATAAGGCGGTATGGCCTTTCTTTTGCCTGTATATTTAATAACGGCATCCTATCTCTGCGGCAGAACCCTGCAGGGATTGTTCGAGGAACGCAAGAATAACTGTTTGCCCAAAGCAGGGGAAACATGTCTGATCGGCATGTTCGCCCTGCTTCTTTTATGGGAGATCCTGGTGCTGCCTGCGATCAAGCTGCAGTTATCCTTTCAGGTGCTGACGCAGCTGTACAGCATTCTCCTGCTCATGATCTGTGCGAGAGGCGCGATCACCTGCAGCCGCGAACTGGGGAAATTCCGCATAGAAAAGCCCATGGATCTGCGTTCGCCGGCTGCGGTATTTGCGATCCTGGTATTTCTGGTACAGGTAGCCTGTTACTTCCTGTTTTATCCCGATACGATGAATGATATGACGGTGGAAACGGTGGTGACCACGCTTTCTTCGGATCTGATCTATGAGAACCATCCATTGATGGGAAGCACATTTAAATACGGGATCACATTCCGTGGAAAACTGGTGAGCCTGCCGTTATTCTATGCGTATCTGAAGCTGATCTCCGGCAGCAGGGCGGTGTCGATCGTATACCGTCTGGCACCGTTTATGAGTCTGCTTTTGAATTATACGGTCTACGGGCTCTGGATCGATCAGTTTACGGAGCAGGCCAGGGAAAAGTCAAGACTGAAAGCACTGTCGTTTCTGGTGCTGGGGGTATTGAACCTAAGCGGTTCCTTTTCTCATGACAGTATCTTTTACTATCTGATCCATAAGGGATTTCGAGGGGAGACGATCGTGTTTGGCGCAGTGCTCCCCTATATCCTGTACCTTTGCTTTCGCATTTTTATCCATCATGAGAACCGGAAGATCATCTGGCTGCTGATGGCACTGGCGGTAACGATCCCGCTGGTGGATGTGCAGCGGGGGCTGCTTCCCTGCGTGATCTGTGTTGTGATCCTGTTACTGATCGTGCTGGCAGGAGCTGTCGGGAAGAAGGTGAAGCGTAAATGAACGAAGTACAGAATATGCTGGATGCCATTCGGGATTCTTTTACGCTGGCCGGCGGTACGCCGGGTCTGTCCGCACTGTTTTTGGCCGGACTGCTGGCGCTGTGGTATACCAAAAACGAGCAGAAAAAAGATACCAAAATGCTTTTCAGCTATGCGATGGTGGTGCTTCTCGTGATCATCAGCCCGCCCTATCTGTACCTGGTGGGACGGTTCTTTACGGGATATGCGCTGGATAGTATGTATCTGTGGCTTCTGCCGCTTACGCCGGTAATGCTCAAGGTGTTTTCGGATGCGGCTGTAGCAGCCCGTGCGTTGAGCCACCGTTTTATCTTCGGACTGTCGGCAGCGGCGCTGCTCTTACTGGCCGGTACCTCCTCGTTCCAGCCGGAAAGCTTTCAGAGGGTGGGGAATCATTATTACATTCCGGATGCGGAGCTTCACACACTGGAGTATTTAAAGCAGATCCGTGAAGAGCGCGGGCAGGAAGAGATGCTGATCTGGGGACCGGAGCATTTGATGGAATATGCGAGACGTTATGACGGCGGACTGATCCTGGTCTACGGCAGAGACATGTGGGAAGGCACGCCGGACCCGGAGATGCACCAGATCTACGAGGACTGGGAATACAATGCGGCGCTGGCGATGCAGAATGAGACGCTGTTTCTGGATGTGATGGGAGAATCGGCGGAGCGATATGGCTGTGATCTGCTGATTTTGGATAAGGAACCGTTTTTTACGGCAAAACAGCCGTGGCCGAAGCTGATCGGGCAGTATGTGCTGCAGGAGACGCTGGAGAACGAACTGATCTATATGAAACTGGGAGAATGATCGTTGACAGGTGATCTTATGGAAAAAAATACTACACCGGCAGTCAGTATCGTGATCCCGGTGCATAATGCGGAACAATATATCGAACAGACCGTGCGCAGCGTGCAGGCGCAGACGGAGCAGGACTTTGAGCTGTTGCTGGTGGAAGACGGCAGTAAAGATGCTTCTGCGCAGATCCTGGAAAAGCTGGCAGCCGAAGATGCGCGTATCCGTGTGTTGGTAAACGGGGAACCGCATGGTGCCTGCCATGCCAGAAACTGCGGGATCCGTGAGGCGAAGGGAAGATACCTGGCTTTTTTGGATGCGGACGATCTGTGGCATCCCGAAAAGCTGGCGAAGAGCCTGGCGTTTATGAAGGAGAAGGACGGAGCGTTTGTATTTACCGCCTATGAATTCGGAGACCGTGAGGCAAACGGGACCGGAAAGATCGTGCATGTGCCGGAGCAGCTGACGTACCGGCAGGCGCTGCCGCGAACGGTCATCTTTACTTCGACGGTCGTCTTTGACCTGACCCGGCTGCGAAAAGAGCAGATCTTTATGCCGGAGATCACGAGTGAGGATACCGCGACATGGTGGAATATCCTGCGCAGTGGTGTGACGGCCTACGGTCTTGATGAGAACCTTGTGACCTACCGCAGAGCCGGAAAGAGTCTGTCTTCCAATAAGCTGGAGGCCATTCGGAGGATCTGGATCCTGTACCGCAAAAACGAGAAACTGGGGATCCTGCCCAGCCTGTATTACCTGTGCGGGTGGGCGGTGCGTGCAGTTGCAAGAAGGCTCTGAGTTTGGTATAATCGGGTATTATGAAGAAACTGGAAAATTCCCGCAGGGTGATCATATTATTTTTGTCGTTCATCAGTCTGGCGGCGCAGGTAGCAGGATTTGCGCTTTGCTGGTTCTATTACTATAAACCATTTTTAAAAGAAAAAGGCATTCAGTTCTGGATCAAGGGTGACTTAACCCTGATTGGCATCTATGTGGTGATGCTGTTTTTGCTGTCCCGTATGTACGGGGGCATGCGGATCGGCTATCTCAAGGCGTGGGAGGTGTTCTTTTCCCAGCTTTTTTCCACGATCTTTGCAAATGTGATCATTTATTCGGTGCTTGCGCTGATGGCGACCAAGCTGATCACGCCGCAGTGGATCCTTTTGATGACGGTGGCGGATATGCTCTGGATCGCGATCTGGACGGCGATCAGCCAGGGCATCTACGGGGCGCTGTTCCCGCCGAGAGATCTGCTCCTGGTATCGGGCGAGCGGCCGACGGAGGATATTCTGCACAAGTTTGCCAGCCGCCCGGATAAGTATAAGATCTGTAAATGCATGAACATTTCCGAAGGCGTGTCCGAGATCTGTGAGGAGATCGAGAAACGCTATGACGGTCTGGTACTGTGGGATATCCCCATGGCGGAGCGCAATCTGCTGCTGAAATACTGTTACGGCCGGTCGATCCGTGTATATATCATGCCCAAGATCCCCGATGTGCTGATGAAGGGCACAACGGAGATGCACATCTTTGATACGCCGATCTATCTGATCCGCGAATATGCCCTTACGGTAGAACAGAGAGCGATGAAACGTATCATCGATCTGCTCTGTTCTTTTATACTGCTGATCCTGACATCACCGTTTATGCTGATCGTAGCGATCTGCGTCAAAGTTTATGACGGAGGTCCGGTATTGTATAAACAGGTGCGTTGTACGGTCGGCGGCAAGGAGTTTAAGATCCTGAAATTCCGCAGTATGAAGGTGGAGGCGGAGAAGGACGGCGTCGCGCGTCTCGCGAGCCGGGGGGACGACAGGATCACGCCGGTCGGACGCTTCATCCGGCGCGTGCGCATCGACGAGCTGCCGCAGCTGTTCAACATCCTTGCCGGGGACATGTCCTTCATCGGTCCGCGTCCGGAGCGCCCGGAGATCATTGCGCAGTACGAAAAGGAGATGCCTGAATTTAATTTCCGAATGAAGGTAAAGGCCGGCCTGGCAGGATATGCACAGGTCTACGGTAAGTATAATACGACCCCTTATGACAAATTAAAACTGGATTTAACGTACATTGAGAACTATTCCATCTGGCTGGATCTGAAACTGATGCTTTTGACCTTAAAGATCCTGTTCAGCCCGGAGAGTACGGAAGGCGTGGAGTCGAGCCAGACCACTGCCCTGAAGGAGAATCAGACGGAGGTTGCGGAGATGAAGGGGGATGCAGATGAATAAGCAGGAAACGTTTCTTTCCGGGGAGTTTGATCTGCGCCGTTTTCTTCTGCTGGCAGGAAAGAAACTGTGGTGGCTGATCGTCGGAGCGGTATTGGGAGCTGTGTTCTTCGGCGGAGGGTATTATATTAAGACTGGCCTTATGGCGCCGCAGGCTGTTTACCGGAGTGATGCGCTGTACTATATCACTTTTACGGAAGGCGCGGAGGAGATTAAACAGCATTTTTATAATGACTATACCTGGAACGATGTGCTGGATTCGGACGAGATCGCCGGTGTGGCAGCCAATATGAGCGGCGGGATCTCCAAAGAGTATATCGCGGCATCTACCAGAGTGCCGACCATGTCGGATATCCATATGATCCATGTGTATGTGGAAGACATGGATCCGCAGGTGGCGGAGCAGATCCAGAATGCGATCGGTATTGCACTGTCTTATTTTGCCCATAATACGGAGGAAGGTTTTACAGAGATCAGTCAGTGGGACCGCAAACCGGCGGAGGTGCTTACGGAAAAGAACCTGATCAGCCGCTGGATCATTGCGGGGGCATTGCTCGGTGGGCTCTGCGCATTGCTTGGCGTGGCCTATATCTATGTCATGGACGATACCGTACGCCTGGAGAGTGATCTGTACCGGATCCCGGGAATGCGGGAGCGGATCGCGGGAAGCGAATTTGGCGGCAGGAAGGATGCGAAGGAACAGGAGTGGCTGCGGGAACGGCTGTCGCAGATCCTGGACGGCCGTATGTCGGTGAAACTGGCCGGAGCGGACGGAAAGCCGGCGGAGGATGTGATCGCAAAGGTGATCCGCGGGGGACTGCCGGAAGGTGTGAGCATTATCACCGGAAACGGAAAAGATAAAAAAGGAAAGAACGAGTCAGAGGCTGCGGCCACCATCTGCTGTGTGAGCGCCGGAAACATCACGGCCGCACAGCTTCAGAGACTGTGGGCGGCAACGGAAAAGAAAGGACTGCCGGAAGCGGTGATCCTGACGGGCGTAGATCACGCATTGCATAAGGCGTATTATTTGGGCAGAAACAGGGGATAATCAAAGGAATTCCGGATATGACGATACAGACGCTGGTTTCGGCGGTAAAACAGGATACGGAAAAGCTGCCGGAGAAGATGGGGCTTCAGACCAATGCCGTCATCATCAATCAGACGGACCGGTATGCCTATCGGGAAATGGAGTGGGGGCCTTACCGGATCGATATATATGACTGCGATGAACGCGGCGTGGGACGGAGCCGTAATACGGCACTGTTACGGGCCGATGCGGATATTGTGCTGTTTTCGGATGAGGATATCGTCTATGACAGCGGATATGCGGATAAGATCGTCAGCAGTTTCCGGAAATACAGGGACGCGGATCTGCTGCTCTTCAATCTGGACGTGAATGAAAACCGCAGAACCTATTGGATCAAAAAAGCCACCCGTGTACACCGCTTCAACTGCGGCCGGTATCCGACGTTCTGCGCGGCAGCCAGACTTTCGAAGCTGCGTGCGGCGGGAGTGAGCTTTTCCCTCCTGTTTGGCGGCGGAGCGCCGTACAGCAACGGTGAGGACAGCCTGTTCTTTACCGACTGCCTGCGGAAGGGGCTTCGGATCTATGCGGTCCCGGTAAAGATCGGAAAGGAAGAAGAACGGGAATCGACATGGTTCCATGGCTATAATGAAAAGTTTTTTACGGACCGCGGGGTGCTGTTTTATTTCCTGTATCGACGATTCGCACTGCTCTGGGCACTGCGATTTGTGATCACCAAGCGTAAGGTGATGTGCCGGGAGATCAAGCCGCTGCAGGCATTCGGACTTATCCGGTCGGGGATCCGGAAAGGCAGGCGCTTATGCAGGGGATGATCCTGTATGTGCTGATCTTAACGCTGGGCGTGTGTCTGGCGGCACGGGTCGGATGCGTTGATGCACCGGCCGGCAGCCGGCAGAAGGCGCTGGATAAAGTGCTGCTGGCGGGATTGTTTTTCCTGCTGTTCGTGCCCGCGGCATTACGCATCTATACCGGCAATGATTACCGGACGTACATCGTGCGTTTTCATGATGTGAATGTCGGCAATTACGTGGTAACGGAGCCTGGCTTTAATCTGCTGGTGAAAGGCATTTACACCTTCCTGGGAGACGAACATTTCCTGGCGGTGTTCGCGGTATTTGCCTTCGGTACGGTGCTGTTTTTCCTGGCGGGGATCTATCGGCAGAGTAAGGATTTTGCATTATCCTTCTTTCTGTTCATGGCGCTGGGGATGTACTTTCAGACCTATAATACCGTGCGGTACTATTTTGCGCTGTCGCTGGTATTCTGCTCGATGCAGTATGTGGTACGGCGGGAATATGAGAAGTTTATCCTGCTGCTTTTGCTGGCATCCGTTTTTCACAAATCGGTGCTGGTCGTCCTGGTGGCGTATCCGTTTGCGAGGCTGCCGTGGAAAAAGTGGTTTGCTCCGATCCTGGCTGTGGCAGGAGTGAGCGGGCTGCTTTTGCATGAGCAGTATCTGGCATTGTTTTTGAAACTGTACCCATCCTATCTGGAGGAAGAGGAATACCTGGCCGGCGGTGGGATCAGTTATATAAATATCCTGCGCTGCGTTGCCGCGATCGCATTATGTCTGGTGTTTTATAAACAGGCGGTGAAGGAAGATCCGACAGCAGCGTTTTATCTGAAACTGAATATCATGGCACTTTTACTGTACGGCTGTTTTTACTTTATACCGTTTGTATCACGCATCGGCTATTATTTTAATATCAGCCAGATTCTGCTGATCCCACTTGTCATCACGAAGCTTTCGGGAAAGAGCAGAAAGATCGTGCTGTTTGTTACGATCGCGGCGGGGCTGCTGTATTTTGCGATGTTCCTGCGGCAGGCAGAGGATATCTATATCAAGATCCTGCCATATAGTACCTGGCTGTCCGAAAGCGGCTCTCTGGTGCCGGTATACTGAGAGGTTAATATATGCGGTTTAGCATCATCGTAGTGTCCTTAAATGCGGGCGAAGAACTGAAAAAAACCGTCGACAGTGTGTTGGCGCAAACCTATAAAGACTATGAGATCCTGATAAAAGACGGAGGCTCGGAGGACGGTTCCTTAGAGCGGATCCCCGGGGACGAGCGGATCCGTATCGTATCGCAGCCGGACTGCTCCATCTATGATGCGATGAACCAGGCAGTGATGGAAGCGCAGGGAGATTACTTCCTGTTCTTAAACTGCGGGGACTATCTGTACTCCCATCTGGTGCTGGGCAAAGTGGCAAAAGCGCTGGCGATGGAGCCGGGGGATATCTATTACGGGGATCTTTACCGCAGGCAGCTGCACAGCGTGGATGTATCCCCGGAGCGGATCACGGACTTTGTCTGCTACCGTAACGTGCCCTGCCATCAGGTATGTTTTTACGCAAAGCATCTGTTTTCCAAGCGCGGATATGATCTGCATTATCCGGTGCGGGCGGATTACGAACATTTTCTTTACAGCGTCTATCAGGAAAAGGCGCGCTGCAGGCGGCTGCCGTTTACCGTGACATCCTATCAGGGCGGCGGTTTTTCGGAGACGCCGGAGCATCTTAAGATGGCGGAGGCAGAGCACAAAGAGATCACGGATACGTATCTCGGCAAGGTGAAGAGTTTCTGTTTCCGTATGATCATGTGGATCACGCTGCAGCCGCTGCGCGCGAAGTTTGCGCAGGATGAGCGTTATTCAAAGTATTATCACCGGTTAAAGAGACTTCTTTACCGGAAATAAGTAAGGAAGATTTGCCGCGCTATGCGCGGGGGCAGATAATGAAGATTTGCCGAAAGGCAAATCCTTGAAGCGCCTCAAAGCCGGCGCGGGCTCCCCCGCGCTATGCGCGGGGGCAGAGAAGGGGTTGGGGTTTATGAAGGTATTATGGATCTGCAATCTGATGCCGGCATTTTTGTCGGATGCGGTAGGGGTTGCCGGAACGAACAAAGAAGGCTGGATCGCCGGGGCACTGGATACACTGCGGCGCCACAATGAGATCGATCTGGCCGTGGCTTTTCCGGCAAAGACCGATGAACCGTTCCATGGGGTGACGGAGGAAGGGATCACGTACTATGGTTTCATCGAGGACAGTGATCATCCGGAACAGTACGATTCCGCATTGGAAGCATCCCTTGGAATGATCTGCGACGAGTTTCGGCCGGAGGTGATCCATGTTTTCGGAACGGAATTTCCCCATACACTGGCAATGCTCAAGGTGCAGGAGTGGAAGAAGCGCGTGATCGTGCATCTGCAGGGTGTGATGCGTGAATGCGCGGCGGTGTACCTGGCGGATCTGCCGCAAGAAGTGACGGAGCGGGCGACTTTTCGTGATGTGATACGTAAGGACAGCCTGTGGCGGCAGCAGGAGAAGTACGAGCAGCGCGCGGCGCATGAGGAAGAAGCATTGAAGCTCGCACAGTATGCCTGCGGGCGGACGGCCTTTGATAAAGAATTTCTGGAGAGCGTCAATTCCGGCTGTACTTATTTTTCCTTAAACGAAACCCTGCGAAACGCTTTTTACAGCGATGCATGGAAGAGCGAGAATGCGACACCGCACAGGATTGTGATGTCGCAGGGAAATGTGCCGTTTAAGGCGGTGCATCATATGATCAAGGCGCTGCCGGCGATCCGTGAAAAATATCCGGATGCGGAACTGTATGTCGCCGGGGATAATGTGGTGCGCGAGAGCGGTATGGTGGAGCGGTTGAAGCTCTCCGAGTACGGACGGTACCTGCGTATGGTCATGGATGAGTGCGGAGTGACGGATGCAGTGCATTTTGTCGGCCAGCAGAATGAGGCGCAGATGAAGGAACTGTATCTGACCGCGCAGGTGTATGTACTGCCGTCGCTGATCGAAAATTCGCCGAATTCACTGGGGGAGGCGATGCTGCTGGGAGTGCCGAGTATCGCATCCCGTGTGGGCGGGATCCCTTCCATGGCGGAAGAAGGTGAAGTGGCGTTCTTTGAAGCCGGGAATGCGGAAGCCTTGGCAGAACGGGTGCTCCGGATATTTGATGATGATGAATATGCAGCGGCGCTGTCGGCAGCAGGACGGAAACGTGCCACGCTGACGTTTGATAAAGAGGCAAATTACCGTATGCTGTGCTGGATCTACGAAACGGTGAGTAAGGAACAGTAGCGGATACGCATATGCATTTCGCTGCAGTTTCTAAGGAGGACGCTTGACGGTTACATTTATCACAAATTATCTTACGCATCATCAGCTGCCGTTTGCGGGCGAGATGGTGAAACGGCTGGGGGAGGATTTCCGCCTGATCGTGACGAATGTGATGGAAGAAGAGCGGATCCGTATGGGCTGGGCACTGGATCCGCATCTCTTTGATTTTGTGATCGTATTTGATGAACAGCCGGAGGAAGCAAAACGGCTGGTGCGGGAGAGTGATGCTCTAATCTGCGGCAGTACGCATGTTTCCTATATTCAGGAGCGGCTGGATGCACGCAGACTGACCTTCCGGTATTTTGAGCGCCTGTATAAGACCGGACGCATTCATGCATTTACGCCGGGCGGATATCTGCGGAAATGGAAGGAACATACGAAGTACCGTAAGGATCCGGTGTATCTGTTATGCGCAGGGGCGTATGTACCGGCGGATTTTTCACTGTTTTGTTCCTATCCGGGAAAGATGCTCAAGTGGGGCTATTTTCCGGAATTTATGAATTATACGGAAGAGGAGCTGAAACGTCCGGAGCGAGAGCGCGTGGAGATCCTGTGGACCGGGCGTATGATCGGCTGGAAGCATGCGGAGGATGCGGTGCATGCCGCAATGCTCCTGAAACATAACGGAGTGGACTTTCACCTGACCATGATCGGGGAAGGCGATTGTCTGCGGGATATCAAAAATGAAGTGATGCAGAGCGGGATGGGAGAGCAGATCACACTGCTGCCCTACCAGTTTCCGCAGGAGATCCGGCAGCGGATGCTGAAAAGCGATATTTACCTGATGACCAGTAACTTTGAAGAGGGCTGGGGAGCTGTCGTGAATGAAGCGATGAATGCGGGCTGTGCCGTGGTAGCAACAGCATCCGCAGGGGCGGTGCCCTATCTGCTCAGAGACGGGGAGAACGGGATCGTCTATCCCTGGATCAAAGATGCGGCGGAACGCGGGAAGTGTCTGGCCAATGCGATATTATTGCTGGCGAAAGACGCCAAGCTCCGACAGCAGCTGGGACTGGCTGCGTATCAGACGATTGCAGAGCCCTGGAATGCGCAGGTGGCGGCGGAACGCTTCCTGGCATTTGCGGAGGCGGTTTTGTCCGGACAGGAACAGCATTACGAAAACGGGCCGATGTCTCCCGCTGAGATAATTACTCCGGCAAAGGGATATGAGTATACCAGCGGTCAGGGAAAAGAATGAAACTAACATTTATCTCCAACTATTTCAATCACCATCAGCGTCCGTTGTGTGAAGCATTTGCCCACATGCCGGAGGTGGATTTTACATTTTACCAGACGGAGCCGATGGAAGAGGAGAGGGTCCGCATGGGCTGGGCGCTGGACGTGACGGCATATCCTTATGTGCGGATCTGGCAGGAGGATCCCGAGGCGGCAAAACAGCGCGTTTTGCAGAGTGATGTGGTGATCTGGGGCGGTGTGGAAGCCCGTGGGCCGGAGGCGGTTCTGGAAGAACGGCTGCAGGCAGGAAAGCTGACCTTCCGCTACAGTGAACGCATATATAAAGAGGGACAGTGGAAATTCATTTCGCCGAGAGGTCTGAAACAGAAATACCACGATTTCACGCAGTACCGCAAAGCACCCTATTTCCTGCTGTGCGCGGGCGCTTTTGTGGGATCGGATTTTAAGCTGGTACATGCATTTCCGAAAAAGAAATTTGTCTGGGGCTATTTCCCGGAAGTGAAGCATTACGATATGGATGAGCTCTTTGCCAAAAAGAGCAAAGAAGGCGAACCGGTACGCATTCTCTGGGCCGGACGGATGATCGACTGGAAACACCCGGAGCTGGCGATCGAAACAGCAGAGGCTCTATTGCATGGAAACGCACATCTTGCGCCGGAGCTGTCAGCAAAGATCAGAGAAAATGGCGGCTTTATCCTTACGATGGCCGGTGGCGGAGAGATGGAAGAGAAACTGCGCCGGCAGGCTGCGGAAAAAGGCCTGCAGGATGTGGTACGTTTCACAGGCTTCCTGAAACCGGAGGAGATCCGCGCGGAGATGGAGCGAAGCGATATCTTTCTCTTTACCAGTGACGAAAAAGAAGGCTGGGGCGCGGTGCTGAATGAAGCGATGAACAGTGGCTGTGTAGTGATCGCGCGCCCGGAGATCGGGGCGGTGCCGTATCTTGTGCAGCAGAATATAAACGGGAAAGTGGCCGGGAACAGGATCGAGTATCTGGCCGGCTGTACCGGTTGGGAAATTCTGCACCGGGAAGAACGCCGGGAGCTGGGGGAACGCGCATATCAGACAATGGTGCGCTATTGGAATGCGGAGAATGCAGCGGCACAGTTTTTGCGCGTGGCAAAAGGGCTGCTGGCCGGAGAGGCAGCGGTGTTTGCCGAAGAAGATGCAGAAAACGGAGCACTGCAGCCCATGTGCCGTGACCGCGAGATCGGGCCAAACGACGGTGCCCGCTTCGCGCGACGGTGGTAGATTGAGGATCAGAATATGGATACAGAGCAGTCCAAGATCAGCATCATCATACCCGTATACAACAAGGAAGCGTACCTGGAACGCTGCCTGGACAGCGTATTGGCGCAAACCCATAAATCACTGGAAGTGCTGCTGATCGACGACGGTTCTACGGACGGAAGTCCTGCCATCTGTGAAAAATATGCAAAGAAAGATCCGCGGATCCGGGTGCTGACACAGGAAAACGCCGGTGCTTCGGCAGCGCGGAATGCAGGGATCGAAGCGGCAGGCGGGGATTATATCGGCTTTGTGGATGCGGATGACTGGATCGAGCCGGGGATGTATGCGGCATTGCTGGAAGGCATACAGGGGGCAAAGCCGGGAACACATCTGGTGCAGCTGATGAGCCGGAATTATGCGCCGGACGGGACACTGGTGGTGGCCCCGAGACGGGAAGACGGCAAGTGTGAGGTGCTTGCGCAGGAAGCGTATTTCCGGGAACTGATCATGCATGAAGGGGACAGTTCTTTCTGTACCAAACTGTTCGACCGTGATTTTTTGCAGAAATTCCGTTTTGCGGAAGGCAAGAAGAACGAAGATTTTGAATTATTATTACGCATGATGCCGGAACTGAAGGCCGGGATCCCCACACTGGGGGTGGTCGGTTACAATATCCGCCTGAGCGAAGACAGTGTGACGCGTGGAGAGTATAAGCAGGCATTGTATGAAGATATGATGTACAATGCATTTACGGCTTGTCGTATCGCCAGGGACTATTATCCGGAATACCTGGATGAAGGCAAACGTTTCCGACTGGTACAGGCGCTGGATTTCCTGCTGCATATCCCGATAGAAGAGATGAAATATAAGAACGCGTTTTATATGCGTATCGTACGCTTTGTACGCAGCGAGAGGCCGGAGATCAAGAAGAACCGCTACCTGAATAAGAAGCAGAGGAGTTATCTGAAACTGCTTGCCTTTTCACCGCGTGGCATCCGTTCCATACACCGTGTGACGATGAAATTAAGAGGAAAATAATACCCGCCCCCTTGCCTTCCCCCTTGGGGGAAGGTGGCGCGTAGCGCCGGATGAGGGGAAAACAGGGGAAAATTATGAAAGACCGCATCTATGTATGCCATACATTTTATCACGTATATATCACCTTCTTAAAGGAGCTGGCCCTGCCCAAAGAACAACAGGGCGGAGCTACGGTGGTATTGTCCCTGATGTCCAACAATTTTGCCGGACTGAAGGAACGATTGGAGAAGACCGGTTATTTCGAAGCCGTTTATGAGTATGATGAGAAGCGGGAAGACTTTTTTCCTGAACTGATGGAATATAAAAAAGACCGTGGAAATATTGCAGCCAATATGCTGCAACGCATCAAATTTACGAAGAAATTTGCGCAGTGCCAGGCACAGTTTGTGCCGGTGGATTTTAAGGAATATAAGGACATCTATGTGTTCTGTGACTCCGATCCCATCGGTGTGTATCTGAATCAGAATAAGATCTGCTATCACGCGGTAGAAGACGGGCTGGACTGCCTGAAAACGCTGGATAGCGCCAGGGTGACAAACCGTGGGCATTTCGGGATGAAGGCTTGGTTTGCAAAACATAACCTGATCCATATCGAAAACGGCTATTCCAAATACTGTATCGATATGGAAGTGAATGACCGCAGCGTATTAAAGTACGATTATCACAAGTATAAAGAAGTGCCCAGGCGTCCGCTGTTTGAGCGGCTGACGGCAGAAGATAAAGAGCTGCTGCTGAAGGCGTTTGTGGAGAACAAGACGGAGATCGAGGAAAGGATCAAAGAGGCGAACGCTTCCGGCCGGGAAACGGTATTGATCCTGACGGATCCTTTGTGTGATCTGGATACCAGGAAACGCATCATGGAAGACCAGTTGGAAATGTTTGGGAAAGATGCGGTGGGGAAGGAAACGCTGGTTTTTATCAAACCGCATCCCCGTGATCTGCTGGATTATAAGAAGCTGTTTCCGCAGTGCCCGCAGTTTGCATCCACCGTTCCCATGGAACTGCTGAACTTTTTTGCCGGGATCCGCTTTGAACGTGTAGTGTCCGTCTATACGGAACTGGCCTCCATCGGTTTCGCGAAAGAAAAGATCCGTCTCGGGCATGATTTTATGGATAAATACGAGTCAAAGGATAAACATCGCTGGAGCGATATGATCTAAGGAATACATAACAAATGAGTAAAATACTGAAGAAACTGAACATATTACTGGATGAAAAACAGAAGCGCTTTATGGTGGTTCTGATTATTATGATGCTTTT
>JAFWRC010000118.1 GCA_017508825.1 Lachnospiraceae bacterium | reverse complement strand
GTGTCGGTTTTGTACTCATGTTATTCTTCCCCTCGCTCTTCTTGATAGTATGACAGGCCGAAAAACGCCGACCTTATTATGTATTACTGTATTTTATCAAAGACCATCACAGAATGCAATAGATTACTGCCGTGCCACATTTAACAGGCGCAGTTCCGCCTCACTCTCGGCGAAAGCCTTTTTCCAGTCCGCCTCCGGATCCTCTGCATACACCATTTCAAAGATGTACTTATCCGTGATAAAAATGTGCTCGGTCACTTCCATTTTCCCGCGCTCGTTCGGATAGGAAAAGAGAACTTTCACATGCATATTCCCATCTCCCTGTTTCTTTTCCACACTTTGGATCACAGTATCCGCAGACAGTGCCTTATCCAGAGATGCTTTGTAAGCCTCGTCCGAAAGATTCGCATAATCCGTGGCACCATTATTCTCCTGACGCATATACGTGATGTACGAATAGTCATTCGGCGTGTCACTGGCATAGATATCCAGGGTATCCGTACTGTCCGGCGTGCGGGAAAAACCTTCCGGGATATTGTAATCCAGCGCATAGTATTCCAACGCTTCCGCGGGGATCACATTTGCCGATACGCCGTTTGCGATCTCCTGTGCCACGCTGACCGTATTGGCGCTGACCACCGGAATCTCCTCTTCTTTTTGGCATCCGCAGAGCAATGCCGTCATAAGCGCCGCACTACAAACGAACCATTTATAATCCCGTCTCATTCTTCCGTTCTCCTTCCTCTGCCGCCGAAACATCTGTCGCTATATCCCCGGATACCGCATCATTTACTGCAGCCCCCATACTCTCTGTCAGCTCCGGTATAACCACGGCATGTGTCAGATAGAACGCATGCCACAGGTCATAATGATTTGCTTTCAGATGCACATCGTCTGCCGTAAACGATGCCGGAAGATTGCCGTATTCATCATCGTAAGCCTCATTTACATCCAGATATACTGCCTGCATTTCTTCTGCCAGGGCTGCCAGCGCTTCATTCCGCCGGTTGATCGTTTCATTATTAAATACGCCGCCCTTCCGGTCCAGGCGCCCGCTCACGTGCATTATCCCCTGAATATAGATCAGGGCATCGGGCTGCAGTTCACGGATCTCCTGCACAACCTCCCGGTATGCATTGATAAAATAATCCGTATTCCCTACACCGATCTCGTTTAAGCCTACCATCAGATAGATCTTGCGGAAACGATGGGTCCGGAGTCCTTCGCGTACCGTACGCACATCCTTCGTTGTCTCCACGCGGCTGTCCATCATCTTATAGATCGTCATGGAAGTCTTGGCATAAAAAGTCGCATTCCGGATCCCTGCATATTCACACACGCCTACAATACGGGAATCCCCGATAAACAGCGCATCCGAAAAATAATCATCCTCCACCTGCTGAAATACCGGCCGGAATTCTTCGGATGCCATAACAGCCTCTTCCGTCTTTATCTCTTCTGCCTTTCCATCTGCTTCCGGTACAGGCGTCTCAGCAATCTGCGGCTCCGCCTCCGTTTCCGGCTGCGCTTCCGACGTTTCAGACTGCACTTCCGTTGTTTCCGGCGCCGGTGCCTCCACGGTTTCTGTCACCGGCAGTGCCGCCGGCTCCGCTGCCTGCACCGGTAAAATCTCCGGCGTGGTCTCCGCCATCAGCATGATCTCGTTTTCCGTTTCCATATTCCAGGGGAAAATCCCCTCCCGCAGGGACAGGGCCGCCAGGGCGATCCTCCCCCCGAAGCCCTCCTGCGGCACCGCATAACCGTGCTGCATCAGGACCAGTCCGTACCCCTCCAGCAATACACAGCAGAGCGCCACGCTCAACAGGCATATGTTGTTTTTCAAAAATTTCTTCATATATTAAAGTCTCTATTCTCAAAATCTGTAATACAGGAACGGATTATCCAGTCCCTGCGCCAAAAAGTATAGACTGAACAAAAACAGTCCGGTGCATACGAACGTCCCCACAGGTTTGCGCAGGCACCTCCTGAGCAGCTTCTTCACCGCCGGGATGCAGAAAAGGATTGCAGCCGCAAAACTGAATACATAGATCTGTCCGTACCGTACAAAATCCCCCGAATTGACATTTGACGCATACTGCACCGGCACAAACGGAAACAGCCTGGTAAAGTACACCCCCAGCTTCTGCAGATCACTGATCGCAAAGATCACCCAGGAGACCGGGATCACCAGCAGCATATAGGGAACGGATACGACCGGTACTTTTTCCAGTACTTTTCCCCAACCGGAACGTTCCAGCAGCAAAAGCCCGAAAAACAGCATACCCCACAGGATGAAATTCCAGTCCGCGCCATGCCACATGCCCGTAAAAAGCCAGACGAAAAAGATATTGCGTATCGTCTTAAAGGTCCCTTCCCGGCTGCCCCCAAGCGGGATATACAGATAGGTCCGAAACCACCGGCCCAGCGTGATATGCCACCTGCGCCAGAAATCGGTCGCGCTGCGCGCCAGGTAAGGATCTTTGAAGTTTTCCGGCAGACCAAATCCCAGCATGCGTCCCAGACCGATCGCCATCAGCGAATATCCGTAAAAGTCAAAATAGATCTGAAAGGAATAAGCAAAGGCTCCCATCCAGGCCAGCGGTGTAGAGATGCTCTCATAGCCGATCCTCTCGATGTCCGTCCACAGGATCCCGATCCGGTTGGCGATCAGCACCTTGGCCGCCAGTCCCAGGATAAAGGTCTTCCATCCCAGGTCAAAACCTTTTGCCGAAATATGCCTGCCATGCAGTCTCCGTTCCACTTCCGGATACGTTACGATCGGCCCGGCGATCAGCTGCGGGAACATGGAAATGTAGGTCCCCAGCGTCAGGATATTTCTCTCCGGCGCATATCTCCGGTAATAGACATCAATCACATACGACAGGATCTGAAAGGTGTAAAAACTGATCCCGATCGGATTCTTCAGTTCCGTTTCCGGCAGATACGGAAACACCGCCCCGGTCTGCGCAGTTAGTCGGAACAACCCCCGGTTAATGTTGTGCGCTACAAAAAATGAGTATTTAAAGAAAAAAAGCATGCCGGCATTAAACAGAAGCGCAAACGTAAAATATGCTTTCCGGCGCCGCTTGCCCGCAAGACTCATATTGCGTTCTCCGGAGATCAGAAGTGTCAGCAGATAATTGACCACGATGCTGGCCATCATCAAAAAGACATACTTCGGCTCCCCGTATGCATAGAATAACAGACTCCCCAATAACAGCCATGCATTCCGCGCTGTCGTACCATGCTGCCATTTTTCAGGGATCAGATAATATATCAAAAAAAACAACGGCATAAAGCCGATTATAAACACCAGGCTCGAAAAAACCATCTTATTTCCTTAAAAAATCTATAAAAGCATCTATATAAAAATGCGTGCCGGTACATTTCCGGCGCACATGGAATCGTAATTCTTACAATTAATAACTATACCGAAAAACAAAACTATTAACAAGCCATTTCACATATTTTCTGTGTTTTATTTTTGAACAAATAAGAAAAGCGCACCACTCCGCTTGACATAGTATTGAATACTATGTTATATTGTCCTTGCTAATATTTCATGTGCTTATAATGTTTTATTCAATGCAACAGATCATAGAAACAGATCGTATGCAAGAGATAATATGCAGGAGATAATATCATGGAAAAGAACAATTATTGCAATTATGAGATCGTAACGGATTTTGCAAAAGATCTGACCACTGATCTGCAGAATGCATATCATATCCGCGTGGCCCGCTTCGACGAAGCGGCAGAGGAAGCCCGTCGTAACAATCGTGACATCCTCTTCATCGGTTCTGCCGACAGCGCGGTTCCCGAAAATACAAACGGCAATCGTATCCTGTGTGTCGATGCCCAGACCGAAACACCGGGACTGGACGTTCTGGTCCTGAAGCTTTCCCGTCTGCGTGCCGCCGGCGCCACCCTGGAAGAAGCCGCTGCTTATTTTGAGCGCCATCTGGCAGATGCTGCCGCGTTGGCTTCCCGCCTCGTATGCCCGATCTGGAGCCCGGAACCTGTCTGTGGCTGAAATCTCACAAAAAACTGATCTGCAGATTAAAGTTCTGTCTGCATGGCAACAAAAAACCCCGCTTCTGCGGGGAATTTTTATTATTTCTTATCTGACTCTTTTCGAGATCACTCCTCGATGGACTCCTTCGCACGAACCGAAGTACGGTTGACTGCTTTTGCGATCTGACGAAGCGTCTCGCGGATCATCACCTCACGCTTCGGAATGGATCTGCAAGCCATGATCGCTTCGCACAATCCGTCCGGCACATCATACAGCTCCAGGAAATCCCTCAGCTCCGTACGATCCGGATCGCCCTGCTGCATCTCATAGAATTCGGCAATCTCTAATGCTTCCTTGTTCGAAAAGCCTTCCTCCAAAAGCAGCTCGTAGATGTCTTCGATCACTAATACCGGATAACGGCGGAACCAGCGCTCCTTATATACCCGGCCTCTTGTCTCATATTTTGCATTGAGCACGGTGAACGCATCACACATCTGCCAGAAATTCTTCGGCCGCATCTCTTCCAAAACACTCTTGGCCCGGTCCGAATTTTGTACAGCATACAGGCCTTCCCATGTCAATTTGCGAAACTCTCTCGGATCTATACCGGCTTCATATAACAACTGGTTGATCCAAGTTGCATTGATACACAATGCACAATACCCCTGTTGGAATCCCAAATCCCTAAGGATAAATCGATAACCGCGGTTTCTCACAGATTCTCTCCCACTCATTGCCGCACTAAACAATATCTTGTGCCATCTCTCAAAAGAACGCCACCTGTTTCATTATACACAATTTTTCGGAAAATGGTAGTCTTTTTTCATATATTTTGTATTTTTTATTTTTCTCTCCACATCCTCTTGTCCGCCCCGGAGAAGAAAAGAACCGGCAGCCCGAAAGTCTGCCGGTTTCCCCGTTTTACAACATATTGTAGGGATATTTCTCAGTCAGCAAAGCCGTTCGGATTGTTTTTCTGCCATCTCCAGCTGTCTTCGCACATCTCGCGAATCCCCTTCTCTGCTTTCCAGCCCATCTCGCGCTCTGCCTTGGATGCATCGGCATAGTTTTCCGCGATATCACCCGCACGTCTTGCCTGGATCTCATACGGGATCTTCACGCCGCTTGCCTCCTCAAAGTTCTTAACGATATCCAGCACGCTGTATCCCTTGCCCGTGCCGAGGTTATAGATGGCCAGGCCACAGTTTGCCTTGAGACGGTCCAGTGCCTTTACGTGGCCCTTTGCCAGATCCACTACGTGAATGTAATCGCGTACGCCCGTGCCGTCGTGTGTCGGATAATCGTTACCGAATACACGCAAAAACGGCATCTTGCCCACGGCTACCTGGGTAATATACGGCATCAGATTGTTGGGGATACCGTTCGGATTCTCACCGATCTTGCCTGACGGATGCGCGCCGATCGGATTGAAATAACGCAACAACACAATGTTCCATTCCTTGTCTGCATTGTAAATATCCGTAAAGATCGTCTCCTGCATGGACTTGGTGGACCCGTACGGATTGGTGCACTTCTTCACCGGGCTCTCTTCGGTTACCGGCACGCTGTCCGGATCACCGTATACAGTGGAAGAAGATGAGAAAATGATGTTCTTCACGCCGTGCTTCTTCATCACGTCCAAAAGCACGAGTGTTCCGCCGATGTTATTCTCATAGTATTCCCAGGGCTTCTGTACGGACTCGCCTACCGCCTTGAGCCCCGCAAAATGAATGCAGCTGTCGATCTGCTCTGCCGCAAATACTTTCTCCAGCCCTTCGCGGTCACGGATATCCACCTTATAAAACTTCACCGGCTTCCCCGTGATCTCCTGCACGCGCTGCAGGGACTTTTCCGTGGAGTTGCTCAGATTGTCGATCACCACCACGTCATATCCCGCTTCCTGCAATTCTACTACCGTGTGGCTTCCGATAAAACCGGAGCCTCCTGTTACCAATACTGACATGCTTATTTACCACCTTTCTTTTTCATCTCCCCCTCTTGCCTTCCCCTAGGGGGAAGGTGGCCGCCGGCCGGATGAGGGGTTCTTCTGCTGCTTACTGTTTTTCATCTTTCAGATTAAACCGTGCCCCAAGGGAACAGTCAATAGATAAATAATAGTTTTTTAGTCATTCAGTTTCATTGTCAACGAGATGCGCTTTTTCTTCAGATCCACTTCCAGCACCTTCACATCTACGATATCGCCCACCTTGACCACTTCCAGCGGATGCTTGATATACTTATCCGAGATCCTGGAAATGTGTACCAACCCATCCTGATGCACGCCGATATCCACGAACACGCCGAAATCAACTGCATTTCGCACCGTGCCCTTTAAGATCATACCGGGTTTTAAGTCCTCCATCTCCAGCACGTCCTCTTTCAGGATCGGCGCCGGCATATCCTCTCTGGGGTCACGTCCCGGTTTCTCCAGTTCCTTTAAGATATCATTCAGGGTGATCTCACCGATCCCCAGTTCCGCCGCCATGGCTTTTTTGTCTTTCACTTTAGCCGCCACCTGTACCGGCTGCGCATTCTTCCATCCGGCGCAGATCTCCTCCACATCCAGCTGCAGTTTCTTCAGCAGTTCCTCTGTCGCTGTATAAGACTCCGGATGTACGCCCGTGGCATCCAGCGGCTGTTTGCCGTCACGGATCCGCAGGAAACCGGCGCACTGCTCAAATGCCTTGGGCCCGAGTTTCGGCACCTTCAGCAATTCCTTACGGTTCTTAAAACTGCCGTTGGCTTCGCGGTATTCCACGATGTTCTTTGCCAGCGTCTTGGTGATACCGGAGATATAGGAAAGGAGCGATGCGGATGCCGTATTCAGATCCACACCCACACGGTTTACGCTGCTCTCTACAACACCGGTCAGCGCCGCATCCAGTTTCTTCTGGTTCATATCGTGCTGGTACTGCCCTACGCCGATGGACTTGGGATCGATCTTGACCAGTTCTGCCAGAGGATCCTGCAGGCGGCGCGCAATGGATGCTGCGCTGCGCTGTCCCACATCAAACTGCGGAAACTCTTCCGTCGCCAGTTTGCTAGCCGAATATACGGATGCTCCCGCTTCATTCACGATCACATAGGAAACCGGACGCTTCAGTTCTTTGATGAGACCTACGATCACCTGCTCCGATTCACGGGATGCCGTGCCGTTGCCCAGCGAGATCAGATCCACGTTGTATTTGTCGATCAGTTTCTTCAGTTCCGCCTTGGCTTCCGCTACTTTATTCTGCGGTGCGGTCGGATAGATCACTTTGGTATCCAATACCTTACCCGTCGGATCCACGATGGCCAGTTTACATCCGGTACGGAACGCCGGGTCCCAGCCAAGCACGACTTTGCCGCTGATGGGCTGCTGCATCAGCAGCTGCTCCAGATTACGACCGAATACGGAGATAGCTCCGTCCTCTGCCGTTTCCGTCAGTTCCGAACGGATCTCACGTTCCACGGAAGGCTCGATCAGACGCTCATATGCATCTTCATACGCCCGCTTCAGATGCGGCGTGGTATACGGATTGTCCCGCACGATCACCTGCTTTTCCAGGTAATGCATGATCTGCTCCTCAGGAGGTACGATCTTAACCTGCAGTATCTTCTCCGCTTCCCCGCGGTTTAATGCCAGCACACGGTGTCCCACCAGTTTCTTCACCGGCTCGGAAAAATCATAATACATCTCGTAGACACTCTCTGCTTCGGCATCTTTTGCCGTGCTCTTCACCGTGCCTTCTTCCCAGGTCAGCTTACGTATCTTCGCACGGTAATCCGCATTATCCGAGATCATCTCGGCAATGATATCTTCTGCTCCCTGCAGCGCCGCCGCCACATCGGGCACTTCGTTTTCTTCCGATACATAGCGCTGTGCTTCTTTTTCCAGCGGCTCCTTTGCCATCTGCAGCAGGATCGTGGTTGCCAGACCTTCCAGTCCGCGCTTCTTTGCGATCTGTGCTCTGGTCACTCGCTTGGGCTTGTACGGACGGTACAGGTCTTCCAGCACGACCATTGTCTGCGCCGCTTCGATCTTTGCCTTCAGTTCGTCATCCAGTTTGCCCTGCTCTTCAATGCTGGCCAGCACCGTTGCCTTGCGTTCCTCCAGGCCGCGCAGATAGGTCAGTCTCTCATACAGATTACGCAGCACCTCGTCATTTAAGGAACCGGTCATTTCCTTACGATACCGCGCGATAAACGGGATCGTGTTTCCTTCATCGATCAGTTTTACCGTAGCCTCCACCTGCGATAATTTGATCTTCAGCTCATCCGCTATGATCTGTTCAATGTTCATGTTACTTTCTTACTCCTGTGTTTCTTATATTTTTGCAG
>JAFWRC010000117.1 GCA_017508825.1 Lachnospiraceae bacterium | reverse complement strand
GGCGGACGGCTCTGCCACAGTGGATTATCCAACCTTTGAAAAAGAAGCAGCAGCAAGATGCGCATCCATCGTGCATTACATGGTTACAAACAAGTAACGCATAATCTCAAAAACAAAAAAATCTATTGAAAAATAGCCCTATTTTGTTATAACAAAGTCAACAGGAGCTCCCACACCTCTCACTGAAGTTGATGACGGTCTATTTCTTTGTCAAATTTAGCTGTTAACTTCCAGTGATTATTAGACCTAAATCAAAAATGGGCCAATAAAAAGACTTAAAAAGCCCGTATTTCTGCGGTTTTTCTTGCAGAAATACGGGCTTTATGGCCTCCTATATATAGGTCTACATAGACCTTATATATAGGAGGGGTTATGTACTACGATTTTTGGGTGGATTTACCTGATGCGCCAGGGAAATATATTTTTGAAAAAAGAGGCGGAACGACATATCAGGATGTTTGAACTGGATGATATTTTTAATAACAGTTTAGGGGGAGCCATCGGTTTTCTTTTTGCCTGTGGCGCAGAAAGATTCCGATTTGGCAAGCTTGTTTGCCAGGATCAGATCGGGGATCAGCCATATCAACACAAACAGATTGATTAGGAGGGCGGCGCCCCAGAGTATGGATACCGTATCCGAATCGATCACTGTATGGCTGATATCGATCAGCGCTTCAAAGAATACAATGATCGTGTTTGCAATCACTTCTATGATCGAAACCAACGAAAACAGGGCATAAAATCCGTCAGAATGTTCTTTGACTGCTTTATAGGTGAAAAAAATCTTTGCTGAGATCTCGGCAATTCCGATCACGATCACCAGACCTAAAAGAAAGACGCCCAAGCCTGCAAAAAACTGTGCGAGTGCGTTCAACAGAGGCGTTTCTGCACCGTCAAGTGTTCCCTGTGTGGGATCGATCAGTTCATCAAAACATGCAGGAAAGCCGCAAAGCGCAAAGAAGATCATGACTGCGTCCACACAAAGAAGCGCAACAAGGGCGATGGTGGAAACGAGTCTGACAAAAGGTATGGTCAGATCTTTTTTTAACATCATAATCCTCCGTTTGGAACCGGGAAACAAGTGTGCGTATAATTATGATTCTGCATTGTGAATTCATATTCTACGTACTATAATTTATTTTTGTCGTTTTTGTAAGAATACTACAAAGATCATTCAGATACAAGGTGTTATCATGGCGAACAAATAGATACGTAAAATGGGAATGAGCTTATCGGTGGTCATAGTCACAGCGCAGATGAGCGGATGATCGGCGATGAGAAGGTTTCACCCGACTACTATGAAGTGTATGTAAATTACGATAAAAACTGGACATTGGAGGAGTAGCGGAAGGATGGCAGTACAAAGGATCGTTTCACCGGTATGGCTGACTATGCGGGCGGTAAATTCTTGATGGTTGATGGCGCCCCCGAAGGGGGCAGACCCCTTTTAGGACGTTCTGGCTTTTTATTCTGAAAAGCCTGCAGGTGATCTGATTGTAGAAAATGTGTAAAAAAGATATAAAAAAAAGGAATCCGGTGTGCAAAATGCTAAAAGAGTGGTATAATATAATTTGTGTTATAAGTCGGATCTGCGGTGGAAAAACTGCCGGAAACAGCGGGTTTTTCCTACGGTTTGGATTCCGACGGAAGAACGTAAGGAAAGAAGATCAGGGGTTGTTCTTATGCGGAAATTCTTAAAGACAAAAATCATGCTTACGGTAATGGCAGCAACGCTGGCTTCGACGTCCTGTACGGGAGGGACGACCGCTGATAGTGGCGGGGAAAGTGTTTCGCAGACGGAAGTATTGTTGGAAACGGTAAGCGGTGCCGTGGATTTTGAACACGAACCGGATTCCTATGTACCAAAGAAAGACCATTACAATTTCTATTTTACCTACAAGACGGTTCATCCGTGGTGGGATGCGGTGGCGCTTGGCATGGAGGAAGCACAGCGGCAGTATCTGGAACAGGGCATTACGATCACGTATGAATATATGGCCCCGGAAGGCGCATCGGCGGAAGACCAGATCCGGCGGCTGGAAGAAGCACAGAAACAAGACTATGACGTGATCGGTGTGGATGTTGCAGATGATGCGATCATTTCACCGGTCCTGGATGAGATGATCGATAACGGAACCAAAGTGATGACCTTCTCCAGCTCGGATGCGGCGGAAGGCTGTAAAAGGATCGCATACGTCGGGAATACGCATAATTATCAGGACGGTGCGGACCTGACGGAAGCATTGTGCGAAAAACTTGGGTATCGTGGGAAGATCGCAATCCTGGTAGGAAGCGTGGGAGCACCCTGCCATGAAGACCGCGCCAGAGGCGCAAAAGATACGATTGCCAAGTATGGTGATATGGAAGTCGTAGCAACGGAATACGATATGGATTCCGTGGATCTGTCATATGAACTGACTCTTAAAATTCTGGAAGAACATCCGGATCTGGATGGTCTTGTCTGCTGCAACATGAGCAATCCGGTCGGGGCCGCTAGGGCGGTCACGGAAACGCAACACGACGTTGTGATCGTCGGTATGGATCATGACGAGGAAGCTTTGCGTTATTTAAATGACGGCGTGATCTACTGTCTGGGGGTGCAGGACTGTTTTTCCATCGGGTATGACACCATACAGACGGCGGTCAAGATCGCTGACGGGAACCAGCCCGGCGAGCTGTTTCCGGAAAAGATCGATGAGATCACAACGGTGATCTATCAGGAGGATGCGGCCACGATGCTGGCAATGCTGTATGGGGATATCATATGAAACAGAAGAAGCAGATCACAAATAAAACAATTGTTTTTACTGCGGTTCTGGGCAGCCTGGTTGTCCTGGCGATGATAACGGCCAATACGTTATGGGCGGCGTGGAAGACCAGGGGAGTAACCGATGATGCGGTTTCCGAAGTCAGTGCCTTTTATCTGGAAGAAATGGCGGATCGCCGTGCGCGTACCATCTCTAACCTGATCAGCAACAATTTTGAACATATGGAAAAAGCGGTCGCTTTTATTGCGGCAGAAGGCATCGATTCGCAGGAGGAGCTGCGTGACAACCTCGGTATCGTCAAATCTCTGCTTGGTCTGCACCGCTTTGCGCTGGTGGATGAGGACAATATCGTCTATACGCAGTATACGACCTATACCGGCAGAAGCCGGCACGCGTTTTTGAGTGAGGTGCAGGACAACGACCGGGTCATTACCACGGTTACCGTCTACGGTTCCTCTAAACACCTCTGTCTGGCAATCCCGACACCGGAACTGACCCTGATGGGGAAAAAGTTCAAGGCCTGCTTTGTCCAGTTGGATATCAACGAGATCTCGGACCTGCTGGCATTTGATGATCAGAACCGGGCCAACTTTGCGCTATATGCCAAAAACGGAGGCAATCTGTCCGGAACCGAACTGGGCCCGATCATTAAGCAGGACAATTTTTTTGAGGCATTAAAAGGACATATTCCGGAAGCGGATTGGAACAGTAATTATGAGAATTTCCAGAACGGACAATACGGAAGCATTACTTTTGATTCCGGGGAAATGGAAGAAACGCTGTGTTATGTGCCCATTCCGGAGACCGGCTGGCAGGTAGCGGTACTGATACGGGAGAGCCTGATCCGGGACCGGATCCGGGATATCAGCCAGGAAAATTTCAAAACCAGTATAAATCTGATCCTTTTTGCTTTTGTATCGGTTTTGGTCCTTGCGGTCATCCTTTTCCGGCAGCTGAAACAGTTTTCGCGGCAGAAACTGGAAGAGGAGAAGGAAACCAGCCGGAGCTTCCGGCAGCTGGCGAATACCGATTCGGTCACCGGTGTGCGCAATAAGCATGCATATGCCGAGAACGAATCAATCATCAACCGGAAGATCGGGGCCGGTGAGGTGGAAAAACTGGGCGTCGTGGTTGCTGATATCAATGGCTTAAAACATGTCAATGATACGCAGGGACACGCGGCAGGCGATAAGCTGATCAAAGATGCCTGCGTTATGATCTGTCAGCATTTCAAGCAGGGCGCGGTATTCCGCATCGGCGGCGATGAATTTGCCGTGCTGCTGCAGGGACAGGGTTATGAATCCATGCAGGAAGTGATCGACAGATTTAACAAAAAGGTGGAAGAGAATATCAAAGAAGACGAGGTCGTGGTATCGATCGGTTATTCGGTCCTGACGCAGGAGGATCATCAGCTGCGGGATGTGTTTGAGCGGGCAGATACGATGATGTACGAGCGTAAGAAAGAGCTGAAGGCTATGGGCGCGAAGACTAGAGCATAGGGACCGGACCAAACCGGGGGCCATCGGTTTTCTTTTTGCCTGTGGCGCAGAAAAGATCCGGGGGACGGCCCGCAGGAAAGAACCGGGGCCGGATTCCGGGAAAGCTTTACCTTTCAAATAAGTCCTCCATAATAATCTCGCGCTGAACAGAACCGCTGTACATGTTTTTTTTGATACCGTAAGTTGTGATCAGTGTGAGCATGAGATTATTTTTCGTCTTGGTTTCCTGACGGAATGATTCTATCTTATGCCTTAAGATGCGATCGTAGTCTTTATCTATAGTAAACAGGTCATTACTGAATTTTATCTCACATATTAATGCTATTATAACAAAGATTTAGACGAAGCCAATCGCTGCGACCGTCTAAATGTGTGAAAAAATACGTTATTTAGACGAAGGCGCACATTGTGCAAGTCTAAATGTGAAATGTAATAGAGATTTAGACGTTTGCTTTAAAGATAATCTTTTTTTCTTCTGCTTTGGCAAGCTTGTTTGCGCTTGTTTGCCAGGATCGGATCATTGTAAATTCAGATCCTGCGTACTATAATGATCTTGTTGCTTTTTGTAAGAATACTACAAAGATCATTCAGATACAAGGAGGGGTTATCGTGGTGAACAAATGGATACGCAAAATGGGAATGAGCTTATCGGTGATCATGGCCGCGGCGCAGATGAGCGGCGGGATGGTTTATGCGGCGCCGGAGACGGAAGAACAGGGGAGCTTCCTGGAAGAAGAGCAGGACCTTCCCAAAGTCGAAAATGTGGATTGCATGATCGAGCAAGATCTAACCATTAGGATGAGCTGGGATCCGGTGGAGCGGATGATCGGCGATGAGAAGGTTTCACCCGACTATTATGAAGTGTATGTAAATCACGATAAAGACCGGACATTGGAGGAGCAGCGGAAGGAAGGCACACCCGTCTGGAAACTCTGCGGGAAAACGACAACCAATACCAATGTATGTGTAAATTACGATGAAAACGAGATACCGGGAGATATCTACAATCTCCGGGTTTGCGCCGTATATGACGGGGAGATTTATGCAGTAAGCGATAATGTGGAGTGGATCATACCGGGGAACGACCCCTGCTGCCCGATCACCGACATCCTTGTGGAGCAGGAGGCGTATCAGGTGCCTGTTGATAATACGATTGTTGTTAATATAGAGCTTATGCCATCCGATCTGGATCCTGTCGAGAATGGATGGTGGCTGCAATGGGAAAGCGATGATCCGAAAATAGCTTCCGTAACAGTTGATCCGGAGCATCCGCTGGAAGTTTATATCCGTGGCGTGAAATCCGGAAGGACTACCATTAAGGGATACGTGATAGACGGTGATGCGAAAGTGACAATCCCGGTTACGGTCCGGGCCGGGGATGACTGGTGGATGAAAATGGACCGGAACGAGCTGTTTTTGCAGGAAGGGGATAGCGGACTGAAAACGGCTTATGCGGATTTTTGGGGCGATACCGAGGTGGAGTGGCGCAGTGAAGACGAGACGATCGCTACGGTAGAAGTCATAAATGAAGGCAGATCTGCGATCATTCATGCTCTTCGTCCGGGAACGACAACCGTTACCGTAGGAGTGCCGGGGGTTGTAGTGACGGATCGCTGCACCGTGACCGTCAGTACGGACAAGCCTGTGGAAGATGCAAAGCGTGATGAGCCGGATATGGTGAGAGAGCCGGATGGTACGGTCTGTGTTGTAATGAAGGACGGCAGCACAAAGGATCATTTCACCGGTATGGCAGACTATGAGGGTGGTAAATTCCTGATGGTCGAGGGCGCGGTTGCCAAGGAGGTGAATGGAGCACAGCTGGATCCGGTCCGGGGGGATATCTTCTATTTTCTGGCAAACGGCCAGGTGCAGTATTACTATGAGGGACTGGCGGAGTATAACGGCAAATGGTTCTACATCAAGGACGGCGCAGTACAGACACAGATGAATGCGCTGGTGGATTATGACGGCGGTAAGTTCCTGGTTGCGGTGGGACGGATCGTGGATGAATACAACGGTCTCGCGCAGGATCCGCAGAATACACAGACCGGCGACTGGTATTATTTTGCGGATGGTCAGGCGCAGACGCAGTATACCGGACTGGTACGGTATGATAACGCATGGTTCTATGTCATTAACGGAAAGCTGGCAGCCGATTTTAATGGTTCGGTAGATTACGACGGAGCGACCTTCCGGGTGGAAAACGGTATGGTGAAGTGATCGTGATCATATAAATGCATATTGTTTACATAAGCATGAAGGGGTATCTCGGGAAAAAAAGAGATGCCCTTTTTTATTGCTTGTAAAAAAAGAGAATATCTGTTACAATCAACAAGGTTACATAATATTGCCAACTTTATGAAAGGAAGGTGCAAAACATGCAGAAATGGAAACGCAGTTTGCTGGGACTGGCCGGTTCGGCAGTACTCAGTGGCGGAATGATACTGAATCCGATGCTCGACGGGATGGCTATGACAGCCTTCGCTATGTCGGAAAGTGAGTGGAATAACAACAGAGGGGATGCCGATCCGTTTGAACCGGGAGATAGGATCAACGGTGCGATCGACAATGCGGATGATGACGATTATTACAAACTTGTACTGGATGAGACCGGCAAATTTTCCTTTGATATGACTTCTTATATGAAGACATACAACCTGCAGCTGTATAAGTCGGATGATCGGATCTGGGAATCGGGGAAGAAGGAGTTGAGCAGCACAGAATCCCGTAAGGATTCCTATGCCTTTTATCTGGAAAAGGGTACCTATTATCTGAAGGTTTCCGGCAATAATACGACCGGAAAATATACGATCGATACGGATTTTGACAAGTCCCGCGCGACCGAAAATGAAAACAACAGTTCCCCTGCGAATGCAAACAATATCGTGCTCGGTGATGTGGTCAAAGGTATGATCAGTATGACCGATGACAAGGACTATTATAAGTTTGAAGTTTCCAATGATCAGAAGGTGGATTTTGAGATCAAATCCTATGTAGGATCCTTTATTTTCCGTATTTATGATAAAAACGAAAATAAGATCTATGATTCCGGCGATCAGAAGATCGAATCCGGAAAGGATTATAAAAAGTTCACTCTGGAAAAGGATCTGAGCAAAGGTACCTATTATATCTGCTTTACCAATACCGGGGATACGGGCGCCTATACCGGAAACTATGAGATCGAGACCAAAGGCACAGCGGCCAATTACACCGAGATCGAACACAACGACAGCAGAGATCAGGCAAATGACATTGCGCTTCCGACAGAGATCCGGGGCCGGATCGGCGAAGGCGATGAATGGGATTATTACAAGTTCTCGGTTTCCGCAGCCGGAAACCTGAACGTGGATGTAAAGTCTTATTTGGAAAAGTACATTGTACGTGTATATGATTCCAACGGAAAGCTGGTATGGGAAGAGGAGCTTGACCGCAAGAAAGACGATAAGTTCCGTTATGACGGTTTCAATGTAGACCTGAAGAGCAGCGGAACCTATTATCTCTGCTTTACCAACCGGGACAGCTGCAGGGGCGACTATACGATCAACATCAGCATGGATGGCCAGTCAAACCCGACTCCCACCCCGACTCCGACCCCGAATCCGAATCCTACTCCGAATCCGCAGCCGATCACTACCAATGCCGAGCTGCGAGCAAATGTCCGTGGCGGATATGATGTGTATGTAAACGGCGCGTATCAGGCGAATTCAACCTACAGTGGTATTGCGAAATTTGACAACGCCTATGTGATGATGGAGAATGGCGTATACAGAGATGATCTGAACGGCGTGAAACTGGATCCTTCCGACGGTAAGACCTTCTGGTTCCTGGCCGGCGGTCAGGTACAGACAAAGCACGAGGGACTGGCACTGTATGACGGTGAATGGTTCTATATTGAAGGTGGCAGGGTCAGAACTGATCTGAACGCATTCGTTTCCTATGACGGCGGATTATTTGCAGTAGCGGCAGGCCGTATTGTTAAGGAATACAGCGGTCTGATGCAGGATCCGCAGAACACCAAGACCGGCGCCTGGTATTTCTTCTCCCAGGGGCAGGCGCAGACACAGTACACCGGCCTGGCACAGTATGACGGCAAGTGGTTCTATGTAGAGGCAGGCAAGCTTGCAACCAATTATACCGGATCTGTGAGGTATGACGGATCTACCTTCCGCGTAGTGAACGGTATGGTGCAGTAAGAAAAGCTTTATATAGACAGAGATTCAGGAGGATACCATGGTTCATGGTATCCTCTTTGCGTTTACGGCGGCACCGTATCCCATTATTGTAGAGCAACACAAAATATGGTATAATAAACCGATTATTTTGAGCTGTTAAACGCAAGAATTTTTGCGATAACGATCACGATCTTGGAGGAACCGGAATTTGAGAAAACGTAGGAACCGACTGCTGGCGCTGCTTCTGAGCGGAACGATGCTGGTGGGAGAGACTCTGCCCGTATTTGCGGAAGAACCGGTGACGGCAGTGGTATCGGATGAAGAGGATTACGAAGGCGCCGGCGACGGAGAAGAATTTGTCTTTGTGCCCGGCTATATCGATCTGCCGGAGGATCACGATGTCCCGGCAGTAGAGACAGGGTTAAGCTATGGCGAGATGCGTGCGGAGCTGGAACAGATCGATGATCCGGATCTTTTTGCCGCGCCCCGGGAAGCAGCGACGGAGAGCGCTTACCCGGCATCCTATGACGGAGAATGGCTGGCTTATCTGACAGAGACTTTTCCGGCGACGCGGAACCAGAATCCGTATGGCACCTGCTGGGCGCATTCTTCGGTCTTTCTGGCAGAGGCCTATCTGATCCGGCATGGGATGGCAAGCAAGGATATCAATCTGAGCGAGCTGCATCTGGCTTACTGGGTGTACAATAACGGAACACCTTCGGCGGCTGCGCAGGGCAGCGGCGATACCGTGGGGGTCACGTCATATGCCGCCGCGGACAATAAAAGTATATTGGATTTCGGCGGCAACCTCCGGCATTCGGCGCAGACGCTGATGCGTCAGAGAGGGTACGCGGCAGAAAGCACCGCACCCTATACAAATGCTTCGGCGATCGCGGATGGCGGAGCGTTGGACGCGTCTACGGAACGACAGGATTCCATTTATTTGACAAACGCCTATGAGATCAGCATCAAAGATAACCCCGGTCTTGTGAAAAGCGCCATCCGGGAAAACGGGGCTGTCGGGGTATCCTATCATTCCTATCCCAGTAGCAACAAAACCTATTATAACGAAACGCACAATGCGTTCTGGAACCCGGTGGATACCAATACGAATCATGCGGTGATCGCGGTTGGCTGGGATGATAATTTCCCGAAAGAATATTTTAATACGGTCAACGGAAAGCAGCCGGAAAACGACGGCGCGTGGCTTATCAGAAACAGCTGGACGACAACGCCGCAGGCTTCCTACCGATCCTATTTCTGGATGTCTTATGAGGATACTTCGCTTGCCGAGAGCGCTTGGGTGTTTGAGGCAGATACGGCATTTCCTTATGATAACCACTATTATTATGATTCGCAGATCTATTCAACCAGTTCCTATAACGGTACCAGCGAAATGAAGTTTGCCAATGTATATACGGTAAACGGAGCGGCCGGCGCAGAAACGGAAACACTGGAGGCTGTGGATTTTAATGTGTCGAATATCGGTACCAACGGTTCCTCCTATAAAGTAGAGATCTATAAAGATCTGACCGGTGAGACGCCGGATACCGGCACCCTGGCTTCGACCACGGAGGGAAATGTATATTTCCGCGGACAGTACACGGTAAAGCTTGCAGAGCCGGTCGTGCTGGAGAAGGGCAGCAGTTATGCGGTCGTTGTTTCCTTTGGCGTACCGAGCACATCGATCGCTCTGACACGCAATATTTCCGGCAGCGGCAGGTATTATTCTGCGACGGCGCATTGTGAAGGAAAGAGCTATTACCGGTTTTCTGCTTACAGCGGCAGTAAATGGACGCAAGACAAGAGTGATTATGTGATCGGAGCCCTGACGGTAGACGGCAATACTTCCGGTGTAAATCATGTGACCGGAGTGAGCCTGGATAAAACCAGTCTGACCATGGAAGAGGGAGCCATAACCACGCTGAGTGCGACGGTCGTGCCGGAAGATGCCGACGATCAGAGCCTGACCTGGGAGAGTGATGCGCCGGCAGTGGCAACGGTAGAGGAGAATGGTAAAGTGACTGCAGTTGAGGCCGGCAGCGCAACGATCACAGTAACGACAACGGACGGCGGTTATACGGCGAGCTGCAACGTGACAGTCAAAAAAGCGGTGGTAAACGTAACCGGCGTGAGCCTGGATCAGGAAACATTAAAACTGTCACCGGGACAGTCCGAAACGCTTACGGCAACGATCACACCGGAGAATGCGGATGATCTGGGCGTGAACTGGACGAGCGATGATTCGACGGTGGCAACCGTGGATAAAGGCGGTAAAGTGACTGCAGTAGCAGCCGGAGAAACGACGGTCACCGTAACGACGAACGATGGCGGTTACGAGGCGGAGTGCGTGGTAACGGTCAGCGAGGATCTTCAGATCCGCGTGGAAAACGTGGCGGCGACGATCACGACAGGCATGACCATGAAAGTAGAAGTAACGGTGATCCCGGAAACGGCAGAGACACCGGAGTATGTCTGGAGCAGCAGTGATCCGACGGTGGCTACGGTCGATGAAAACGGAGAGATCAAAGCGCTGGCAGCGGGGACTACAACGATCACGGTAGCGACAGCCGACGGAAAAGCCGAGACATCCTTCGTACTTACGGTAGTCGAGATAACGATCGCTGTCAAAGGGATCGGGATCGACCAGGTTACGATGAAGTTGGTGGAAGGGGAAAGCAAAAAGCTTGCGGCATGGGTTACTCCGACCAATGCAACCAACCGGAATATCACGTTCAGCAGTGGCGATGAGGATGTGGCGATCGTAGATAAGAACGGTGTTGTTACTGCAATTGCAGCAGGAACGACCGGGATCACGGCCACTTCTGAGGATGGGGAGTTCTCAAAGACATGTACCGTGACCGTGACAGCGCCGGTAGTGGAAGTCAGCGGTGTAAGCCTGGATGAGAACGAGCTGGAACTGACGGTCGGTGAAGAAAAGACCCTGACAGCGGTCGTAGAGCCGGAGAATGCAACGAATAAGAAGGTGAGCTGGAGCAGTGATAATGAAGCTGCAGCAACCGTAGATGAAAACGGTAAGGTGACGGCGGTAGCAGCCGGTGAGGCAATGATCACGGTAACGACGGAGGATGGCAGTTACACGGATGAGTGTCTGGTTACGGTACAGACCCAGACGGTAGCATTGACCGGCCTGGAGATCGATCCGGAGACCCTGGAGATGATCGTGGGAGAGACCGCTGCGCTGGTTGCCTTTTTGACACCGGAAAACACAACGGAAACGGATCTGCTCTGGACGAGCAGCGCTGCGAATGTGGTCTGCATCGACAGCGTTCTGGACAATGATGCAGAGATCACGGCGCTTGCTGCAGGCACAGCGACGATCACGGTATCCAATGCGGACAAGACGATCACGGCGACCTGCGAAGTGACGGTAGAGGAAGCACCGGCACCGGGGCCGGATTACGGCAAGACGCCGCGTGTCATCACAGAGAAAGACGGAAGCATCGTGGTGTATGTCGATAATAAACCGGTGAGTGACCATACCGGCATTGCGATCCTTGGTACGGAAGAGAATGCGCCATGGGTATATATGGAGAACGGACAGCGTAACCAGAAATATACCGGTTACGTGGATTATGACGGCTCCAAGTTCTACGTATCCGGCGGCACTCTGGACACCGGATTGAACGGCGTGATGATCGATCCGCACAGTAATCCGCTCGTATGGTATTTCAATTCCAACGGTCAGGTACAGACACAGCATGTGGGTCTGGCCCTGTATGACGGCGAGTGGTTCTATATTGAAAACGGCAAGGTTGCGACCGGAATGAACGCCTTTGTTTCGTATGACGGCGGACTGTTTGCGGTGGGCGCCGGCCGTATCATCAGCGAGTATTCCGGTCTGATGCAGGATCCCGAGAATACACAGACCGGCGACTGGTACTTCTTCGCCAAAGGACAGGCACAGACGCAGTACACCGGTCTGACAAAGTACGACGGGCACTGGTTCTATGTGGAAAACGGAAAGTTTGATCCGGCGTACAACGGAACGGTATGGTATGACGGAGCGCAGTTTGAAGTAGTAAACGGTGAGGCAGTAGTGGAATAATATGCAGTATCGCAAGGTGGATGTGATCGTGCCGGTGTATAAGCCGGACGAAAAGTGTAAAAAGCTGATCGAGCGTCTGCACCGGCAGTCTTATCCGGTGCAGCGGATCATACTGATCAATACGGAACAGGCGTATTTTGATGATTATTTTGGGAAAAGCGGTTTTTTGGAACCGTACGACGACCTGGTGATCCGGCATATCACGGCGGAGGAGTTTGATCATGGCGGCACCAGGCGGATGGGCGTGGAACTGTCGGATGCCGATTACTTTATCTGTATGACGGACGATGCGGTGCCGGTGGATGATAAGCTGGTGGAAGAGCTGCTGAAACCGCTGCTGGAAGGAAAAGCGGCTGCGGCCTATGCCAGACAGCTGCCGGGTAAGGATGCAACGCTCACGGAGCGCTACAGCCGCTATTTCAACTATCCGCCGAAGGCCGTGATCAAATCGGCGGAGGATATCCCGGTGATGGGGATCAAGACCTTTTTCTGCTCCAATGTCTGCGCGGCCTATGACCGGAAGGTCTATGATAAAGTTGGCGGATTTGAAAAACACATGATCTTTAATGAAGATATGGTGAATGCAAGGCATTTCCTGGATGCCGGGGAGAAGATCGCCTATGTGCCGGAGGCCAGGGTGATCCATTCGCATCATTACAGTAATCTGCAGCAGCTGCAGCGCAATTTTGATCTGGGCGTTTCCCAGGCACAGTTTCCTGAGGTGTTCGGCGGGATCTCATCCTCTTCGGAAGGGGTGAAGATGATCAAAAATATGACAGCGTATCTCCTGCATAAAGGCAGACCGCTGCAGATTCCGGAAATGGTCATAAACAGTGGCTTTAAGTTCATTGGCTATCAGCTGGGAAAGCATTATAAGTGCCTGCCGGCTTGGGTGATCCGGAAGGTGACCATGAACCCGAACTATTGGAAGCAGGGAGAGTGACGGGGCGTTTGGTTCTGCTTGCAATCTGTCGGAAGATATAGTATAGTAATGGAAATTATGTAAACTGGAAAGTGAGGCATACCGGATGTATACGATCGCAGATCTTTATGACCTGGAACATACGCTGGCGAAGGATTACCTTTCGCAGTTCACCTACCCCTGGGAAGCGTTAAAGGGGATCAAGGACTTTATCCTGCAATTAGGACCGACCCTGGGCGATGACTATCAGGAAAGAGAAGAGCATGTGTGGGTACACAAGACCGCAAAGGTCTTCCCGTCGGCTTATCTGGGAGCGCCGTGCATCATCGGGCCGAATACGGAGGTGCGTCACTGCGCATTCATCCGCGGATCTGCTCTGGTTGGCGCGGACTGCGTGGTCGGCAATTCCGTAGAGCTCAAGAACGTGATCCTTTTTGACCACGTACAGACGCCGCATTACAACTATGTGGGTGATTCCATCCTGGGGTACTTTTCCCATATGGGCGCAGGTTCCATCACATCCAATGTCAAGTCGGACAAGCAGCTGGTGGTCGTACACAACGGCACCGAGCAGATGGAGACCGGCATCAAGAAGTTCGGCGCGATGCTGGGCGATCATGTGGAAGTGGGCTGCAACTCGGTGTGCAATCCGGGTACGGTGATCGGGCGCAACAGCAATGTGTATCCGACCTCCTGCGTGCGCGGTGTGGTACCGGAGAACAGCATATACAAAAACAACGGAGAGATTGTGAGGAAAAGAGACAATGGGTAAGTATTTCGGAACCGACGGCTTCCGCGGGGAGGCAAACAAGAATCTGACATTTGAGCACGCGATCAAGATCGGCCGATTCCTGGGCTGGTACTATGGCGCAAAGGAAGGCAAGAAAGCCAAGATCGTGATCGGCAAGGATACCAGACGTTCCAGTTATATGTTTGAGTATGCGCTCTGCACGGGCCTGATGGCTTCCGGCGCGGATGCGTACATTATGCATGTGACCACCACGCCTTCGGTCGCATACATCACCCGGGTGGATGATTTTGACTGCGGTATCATGATCTCCGCATCCCACAATCCGTACTACGACAACGGCATCAAGCTGCTGAACGGCAGCGGGGAAAAGATGGACGAAGAGACCATCCTGAAGGTGGAGGATTATATTGACGGCAAGCTGGAGATCCCGGTAGCGGAGCGCGATGCGATCGGCCGTACCGTGGACTATGTGGCAGGACGTAACCGTTACATCGGTCATCTGATCTCTATGTCCAAATACAGCTTCAAGGATAAGAAGGTTGGTCTGGATGTGGCAAACGGCGCTTCCTGGCAGATCGCCAAGGGCGTATTTGATGCATTGGGGGCAAAGACCTATGTGATGAACGATGCGCCGGACGGATATAACATCAACACTGACTGCGGATCCACGCATATCGAGCATCTGCAGAGGTTCGTAGTAGAGAAGGGACTGGATATCGGCTTTGCGTTTGACGGTGATGCGGACCGCTGTCTTGCAGTCGATGAGAAGGGCAATATCCTGACCGGTGACCACATCCTGTATGTATACGGCGTATATATGAAGGAACGCGGCAAGCTGCTGAACAACAAGGTCGTAACCACGGTAATGAGCAACTTCGGCCTGTACAAGGCATTTGACAAGGCCGGCATCGAATATGACAAGACGGCCGTCGGCGATAAGTATGTATATGAGAATATGCTGCAGACCGGTAACCGTCTGGGCGGCGAGCAGAGCGGACACATCATCTTCTTAAAGTATGAGACGACCGGTGACGGTATCCTGACTGCATTGAAGCTGATGGAAGTGATGCTGGCGAAGGAAAAGCCTATGAGCGAGCTGGCAGCGCCGGTGGTATTTTATCCCCAGGTACTCAAGAACGTGCGCGTCAAGAGCAAACCGGAAGCACAGAACGATCCGGATGTGCAGAAGGCGGTTGCAGATGTGGCAGCGGCTCTGGGTGAGGACGGACGCATCCTGGTGCGCGAGAGCGGAACCGAGCCGCTGATCCGCGTGATGGTGGAAGCCGGAAGCAATGAGGTGTGTGAGAAGTACGTGGATCAGGTGATCGATGTGATCCGTGCGAAAGGCCATCTGGAGTAAGGGATTTATTTCACAAAGTGATGATAAAAACAACACAGAATTGAAATGTTTTCGTCACATTTTGTTCACAGGACATGACTAGAATGAAGACCATCAGGAACGGAAAGAGTTCCCGATGGCCTTTATCATTTCATACTGGAAGGAAGTGTAAAGTTTATGTACAACAACAATGGTTTACCAAACGGTTATGATCCGAGAATGCAGGGAACATACAATTCCGGGAATAATGGTTATATCCCGCCGCAGGGCTATCCGGCACCGCAGCAGCAGCCGGAGAAGAAAAGGAAGAACGGCGGATTTGTGAAGAAGGCAGCGGCAGCCGCTGCTTTGGGCATCTTTTTCGGAGGCTTCGGAGCGGCGGGCTTCTATGGTGTGCAGGAAGCAGGTCAGGCACTGGGCTGGATCGAAACGGCACCGGCGTCAACACCGGCCGTTACGGAAAGAGGCAGCATTGCCAGAACGACACCGGCGACGAAGGAAGACAGTGAGAAGAACGTGTCCATACCGACCGGCGTGGCAACTACGGTAGTTACGGATGTGACGGATGTCGTGGAAAACGTAATGCCGTCCATCGTATCGATCACCAACAACGGCTACGAAAGCTATTATTATTATAAACTTCCTACCGAGTCCAGCGGATCCGGTATCATCATCGGATCGAACGACGAGGAACTGCTGATCGTGACCAACTATCACGTCGTGGAAGGCAACGACAAGCTGTATGTGGACTTCGTGGACGGCACGGAGGTACAGGCACTCGTGAAGGGCTCCGAAGCTTCTCGTGATCTGGCGGTGATCGCCGTCAAAATGGAAGATCTGGCACCGGAGACTCTGGATGCCATCGAGATCGCAACCATGGGCGATTCGGATGCGCTGAAAGTCGGCGAGCCGGCGATCGCCATCGGTAATGCACTGGGGTATGGACAGTCCGTGACCACCGGTGTGATCAGTGCGCTGGACCGTGAGATGGATATGGAGAATACCTCTGGTACTTTTATCCAGACAGATGCGGCGATCAACCCGGGCAACTCCGGCGGCGCACTGTTAAATATCCGTGGCGAAGTGATCGGTATCAACTCCAACAAGATTGGCGGGTCTTCTGTAGAAGGCATGGGATATGCCATCCCGATCTCGGCAGCACAGCCGATCATCGAAGACCTGATGCAGCGTACCACCAGAACACTGGTCGATGAAGACGACCGTGGTTATCTGGGGATCACGGGAGCGACCGTGACCAGCCAGGAGATCGCTTTCTACGGTTATCCGGAAGGCGTGTATGTGGCAAACGTGAATGCAGGTTCGGCAGCAGAGGCTGCAGGACTGCAGCGCGGAGACTACATTATGGAGTTTGACGGTCAGAAGGTTACCTCCATGGAACAGCTGCAGCGCCTGCTGATGTATTACGAGGAAGGCTCTACGGTAGATATTACGATTGAGCGTCCTGCCAGAAACGGTTATCAGGAGATGACCCTGGAGATCACCCTGGGGGATAAGAGTACGCTGGGCAGGACCAATTGAGAGTTTCCCGGCCGGAAAACAAAGGATGGATTAGGAAAGTTCTGTCCGTGCGCTATACACGGGCAGAATTTTTTGTTATTATTATGCAGTATTGGTATTTATACGGAAGTTCTTTTTACTTGCCTTCCCGCCTCTGGGGGCGCTAGGCGCCAGTGGCGCCTGTTTAGCACGGACCGAGCCGGGAGGCGAGACAGGTGCCCGAAGGGCGGATGAGGGGTTAAACCAGAAATAAATGAACGGAGGAACCTAAATGAGTGATCAGGATCACAATAAGGATGGATATGACGAGATTTGCAGTATCTGCCGCAGACCGGAGAGCCAGGCCGGCAAACTGGTCCGTATGCCGATGAATATGTATATCTGCCCGGAATGCATGGACAAGCTTTCGGATATGATCGATGCGCAGATGGGCGGGATGAACGGCGCCGGTGCCATAGACTGGTCAAAGGTGATGAGCATGTATAACCCTTCGACCATGCAGATGGATCCGAGGATGTTTCATCCGGATATGACAAACAAAAGCGCTGAGGAGCCGGCAAAAGACGGTGAAGCTGCAGTGGAAAAAGAAGCGCGTTCCGGAGCGGATGATGCCGGGGAGCTGAAGAAGAACGAGACGGATGAACCGGAGAAAAAAGACGAGACGAAGAAGCCGGGAAACGGTATCCCGAAAGTGAGCTTTGTCAACTTTGCGGATCTGCCTTTTGATTTCGGCTTCAGCGGCCGCCAGAAGGTGAAAAAGAAGGAAAAAGGCGAGCACAAGCCGCTGATCGAACTGAAAGATATCCCGGCGCCGCACAAGATCAAGGCGATGCTGGATGAGTATGTGGTCGGACAGGAAAAAGCCAAGAAGATCATGAGCGTTGCGGTCTACAACCACTACAAGCGGATTGCGACCAATACCATGGATGAGATCCAGATCGAGAAGTCCAATATGCTGATGCTCGGTCCCACGGGCTGTGGTAAGACCTACCTGGTACAGACGCTGGCAAAGATCCTGAATGTTCCGCTTGCGATCACGGATGCGACCTCTCTGACCGAAGCCGGTTATATCGGTGATGACATCGAAAGCGTTGTGAGCAAGCTGCTAGCTGCCGCAGGCAATGATGTGGACAAGGCGGAGCAGGGCATCATCTATATCGATGAGATCGACAAGATCGCCAAGAAGCAGAATACCAATTCCCGTGATGTGAGCGGGGAATCGGTACAGCAGGGAATGCTCAAGCTTCTCGAAGGATCGGATATTGAAGTGCCGGTCGGAGCATCTTCCAAGAACGCAATGGTACCCACGACCACCGTGAACACACGCAATATCCTGTTTATATGCGGCGGTGCATTTCCGGGGATCGAAGAAATAATTAAAAACAGATTAAATAAAAGCGGCGGCATTGGATTTCACGCTGAGCTGGCAGACAAGGATGACCAGAGCAAGAAGATCATGCAGAAGGTGGAGACCGAAGATATCCGCAAGTTCGGTATGATCCCGGAGTTTGTCGGCCGTCTTCCCATGGTCTGCGCATTGGAAGGTCTCGATCAGGAGATGATGGTCCGCATCCTGAAAGAGCCGAAAAATGCGATCCTGAAGCAGTACCAGAAGCTGCTGGCCCTGGATGAGGTGAAGCTGAACTTTGCGGATGACGCGCTGGAGCTGATCGCGGAGAAAGCGATCAAAAAGGAGACCGGCGCCCGTGCGCTTCGCTCCATTCTCGACGAATACATGGTCGACATCATGTACGAGATCCCTAAAGACGACAATATCGGTACGGTCACGATCACCCGCGATTATCTCGAAGGCAAGGGCGCGCCCGAGATCATCGTACGCGGCGCCGAATAAGGTATCGGATAAGATATACAACAACCTTCATGGTATCTATTCCCCTGGCTTGCAACAGCCGGGGGTTTTTGGTTTTATGCAAATTCCGGTTTGTCGAAATGTAGCGGTCGGTGAGCCATGGGGACGGTTCTTGTGGCAACAAGATCGAAGATCTTTAGCCACAAGAACCGTCCCCGTGGCTCGCCGAGCGAAGCGAGTGTCCGTGAGCTCGACAAACCGGAATTTGTCAGTTGGAGATAATAAGTCTCCATGGCTCGCGCATACATAAAATTAATATGTAAACAAACGATAAGCGGCCGGGATGGATTTCAGGGTTATGTAAAGTATTATGTGAGAACAGATATGTAAACGGAATAAATAATGAGTGCGGGTTAAGGAATAACGTATATAGGAATTATGTAATCCTAATATTAACGAAATAAAAACAGATTTAATAAAAAATATGCAATAAAATAAAAGATAAAATAAAAAAATGCAACAGATAGAGAACAATTATATTATGTAAAGTATAAATCCAGATGGATATTATGTTTACCAGGTGAAAATAATGTGGAAAAACATTATGTAAATATCAATAGCAGCGAAAACAGCACATAAATCTTCTGAAACCGTGATTATGTATACTGATCCGGAAGAATTTGGCCGTATTGATGTGAGCCGGAAGAGGGGGATCCTTGCCTGTATTTATAAAACGGAGTTGCAGGATTACGTTATGTTAAGTAAATGAATCGCTCAAACGTGTGAAAAATGATAAGATATAAAGAATTGGTAAACAACGGAAATGCCTTAGAGTCAACAATTGACCATTTGGGTCATGGGGGGATTTTAGCGGTTTTCTGTAAGCTGAAATCAGTGATTGCGGGATTTTATGTTATGTAAATCAAATACATTAAATCCTGATTAAACATGCAAAAGAGACGCATCAGGAAAGAAAAGGCGATGATGGTAACATAAAAACAGTTCCGGAACAATGGGTTACGGAACTGTTTTATGTTAAATCTGAGAAATTTTCAGGTAATTGACTTGATGGTGTATAGGAGGATCACTTTGTGATCAGGGTACCGCTCTTACCTTTGAGGGCATCGGTAGCCTTGTCCAGGGAAGTGATCAGCACGCGGCCGTTTGGAACGGCTTCCAGATAAGCAATGGCGGCTTCAATCTTGGGAAGCATATTGTTCTTGCCGAACTCATCCTTTTCGATCAGGGCCTTTGCTTCTTCACAGGTCATTTTTTCGATCGGAGCGGCATGATCGGTTTCGAAACCGGTATAGACGTGGTCCACGCCCGTGAAGATGATCAGCTGTTCTGCCGCAAGGTCGGATGCAAGTTTTCCTGCAATGCTGTCCTTTTCGATCACGGCAGAAGCACCCTTCAGGATGTGGTTCTGCTCGATCACGGGGATACCGCCGCCGCCGCATGCGATCACGATCTGGCCGGCATCGCTCAAGGTACGGATGGCGTCAATCTCTACGATGTCGATCGGCTTCGGGGCAGCAACGACACGACGGAAGCCTTTTCCGGGAACTTCCGTAACATAGTTGCCTTTGCGCTGTTCCTGCTCAGCGTCTTCTTTTGACATATAACGGCCCAGTGCTTTTTGCGGCTCGTAAAAAGCTTCATCGTAAGGATCTACGGTCACCTGTGTCAGGATCGTGCTGACCGGAACTGCCACGCCGCGGCTGTACAGCTCGGAACGGAGCGAATTCTGCAGGTCATAACCGATATAGCCCTGGCTCATAGCGGAGCAGACACACATGGGTGCGGGGGTGTAATCGATATAGACTCTTCGTAATTCAGTCATTGCTTTGTGGATCATGCTGACCTGCGGGCCGTTTGAGTGGGTGATGATGAGCTGCATGTTCTGCTCTACCAGATCTGCCAGTGTTTTTGCAGTATGTTTTACCGCATCCATCTGTTCAAGTGTCGTGGTACCCAACGCTTCGTGGCCCAACGAAACAACGGTTTTCATCTTTGCCATTGCCGGTTCCTCCATTGGAAAATATTTTTATCACAAGATAATGAATATAAGTTTGAGTGTAACTGTTCAAATTGAGTTACATAAGAATATTATAGCAGACAATGGGAAATAGTGCGATAAAAATTTCGTGCTGGACAAAATGAAACGGATATGGTATTGTCTTTTTCGCACAATCTGATTTTCATTTGACAGTCGGGAGCTGTCGATCGGCTATCCTCCGAAACGATCAAGGAGGAAAAACCAGATGAAAAAAAGCAATAGGATGAGAAAAGGCATCTTCAGATGTCTTGGCAGTACAATGTGTTTTTTTGCTGTGCTGCTCACAACTTTCCGATGGACTTGGATCGCTGCCGGTGCTGCCGTACCGGAGCAGGCCGAAGAAGAACCATTGCAGGAACAGGAGGATTTTGCCGCGGGAGATCCGTTTTTTGATGAGGATCCTTTCTTCACAGAAGACCAGCCGTCCACGATACGGATCCGGTTTTGGGATGACGGGATCCGGCTTCAGGAAATTGAAATACGAAACGGAGGGAGCTGGCCGGAGATTTCCGTGCCGGAACGGGAGGGGTATACCTTTGAAGGTTTTGTGAGCGACCAGACGGTTTATTATGATGAGTATGGTGAGCCGACCGGTACGGAAACAAACCTCGATGAGCCGGTTTTGGATCTGTATGCTGCGTGGCTTCCCAAAAGCTACCGGCTTTGGTACGGTGACGATCAGGATAAGGATGGCAGACCGGACAGGAGCCTGGTCGTATCTTATGACGAGGATATACCTTTTATGACGTACCCGAAAGCGGAGCCGGGGTATCATTTTGACGGGTATTGGTATGATGGCAGCCAGCTGATGGACGGACAGGGACGTTCTATGGATGTATGGCATTGGGATACCGAAGAAGAGATCTTTTTGGAGAGCCGATGGGCGCCGGATACCTATATCGTTCACTACGGCGCGGATCAGAACGGGGACGGAGTACCGGATCAGAGCTTCGAAGCGCGTTATGGGGAGACATATGAAGCGGTTGAGGTCCCGGAAATGCCGGAAGGGGAAGAATTTGGCGGTTATGTGCTGGACGGTGAGACGGTTTTTGACAGAAAAGGAAAGCCGACCGGCGTGTGGCGCTGGTCAGGGGAGGAAGAGCCGGTCCTGAAAATGGTGACAAATAAAGGGATGATAACCCCGACGCCAACAGTGACCCCGACAGCAACGCCGACGTCGACGCCGATAGCAACCCCGACAGCGATCCCGACGTCGACGCCGACCGAGGAACCTACGGCGACACCGACTAAGATACCGACCGTTACACCAACGGCGATACCAACGGCAACGCCGACCGAGGAACCTACGGCGACACCGACTAAGATACCGACCGTTACACCAACGGCGATACCAACGGCAACGCCGACCGAGGAACCTACGGTGACACCGACTAAGATACCGACCGTTACACCAACGGCGATACCAACGGCAACGTCGACCGTGGAACCTACGGTGACACCGACTAAGATACCGACCGTTACACCAACGGCGAAGCCGACGGCAACACCAACGACGATACCGACGACAACACCAACGACAACACCAACGACAACACCAATAGAGACGTCGACCGAAACACCGAAAGAAGTTCCACAAACGATATCGCAGCCGGTTCCGGAAGAGCCGGAGATCAAAGCTGTGACAGAGCCGGAAATCGATGTGACGATGGGAGCAGAGGAAACCGAGCAGATCGAAGAAACCGAGAAGATCGAAGAAACTGCGGAAACCGAGAAGATCGAAGAAACCGTGGAAACCGAAGTACCCGAAGAACCTGTAACGCCGGAGGAACAGCCGGCATCAACAGGTTCGGAGACAGAGGACACCCCACAACCCGGAGAGCGTCCGCAACAGGAGGTATCCACGGTCCCGGCAGAGCAGCCGGAGATGACAGTCCGGCCGGTACCGGAAGAACTGCCGGTGTCTGCAGAACAGCCGGAAACGGTGCAGATCCCGGTAGCGCATTCGACGCCGGCGGCGGAGCAGGAGCGTACGGAAACCATCGCACACACGGAAACCATCGAGCGGACGGATAGCGGCGAGGCGGGGAAAAAACAGGACGATGCCGTGAAGAAGACCGTGGCTGTCGTGGCGGTCACCACAGGCTGCCTTGGCGGCGTGGCCGGTATCTGCGCCGGGCTGGTCTATCTGTTTGCAATGGCGGAGGTGGATACCATCGGCATTGACGGCAGGAAAAAACGCCTGGGACGAAGGCTCATCCGTTCGGAGAAAGGGCGCATCTGCAGCATTGAGCTGTGCAGGGATATCCTGGAGCGCTGCGAAACGGACCGGATCTGCATACGGATGTCATCTGTATTTGTGCGTTTTCACAGGAACCGCAGCCTGATCGTAAAAGCGCGGGAAAAGAGGCTGACAGGTTATATAAACAGGGAAGTTTATCTGACCCTTCCTTCGTTATGAAAACTTGCAACTTTGCGTAAAAAAGCGTAAAATATTCTTGGTATAACAGGCTATGGGACAGAGTAAAACATGATCAATATTTTTCAGGAAATACAAAAAAAGAATAAGATGTTCGGCATGCCGATCGGCGCAGCCGGGAACAAACTGTTGGACAATTCCATGCTTGGCAAGGATATCTCGGACTATATTATCCGGCGGCTGACGCTGGTCTGCGACGACGTGCAGATCGCGGATGCGGAGGCACTCAGTTATCTGGAGATCCTGTGTTTCCGGGTGATCGAGGATTCGAGCATCATGCCGCAGATGCGTTCTCTTCTGCATGTCCTGGACAAACTGGAGGAGGATCTGGTCTATTCAACGGAGATTTTCGGAGAGCGGGCCGGGTTTATCCTGGATTTTCTGGAAGCGGATACCCTTCGCAAGGCGGTGGATAAATCGATGAACAGCCGCGAACGGAATGTGCTCGGACGCATCACGCGTCTGCGCCGTACCTATCTGCGGCAGGTATCGGATGGCACTTTACAGAGCCAATGGAAGAAACCGGCGGAGATGAAGGCGTATCTGGATGACTATATCATCGGACAGAACGATGCCAAGATGGCGGTCTGTACGGCAGTGTACGGACATGGAAAGCGCCTGCGGCATCCGGAACTGAAATTTGCGCCGAATGTGGTGCTGCTGATCGGGCCGTCCGGCTGTGGCAAGACGGAGATCATGCGCCGGATCCGGGAGATCGTCGATTATCCGATGGTCTTTACAGACGTATCTTCCCTGGGGGCCAGTCAGTTTCGCGGCAGGCACAAAGAGGATATCCTGCTGGAACTGTACGAGGCGGCCGGACGGAAAAAAGCGGATGCGGAAAAGGGCATCATCTTTATGGATGAATTTGACAAACTGCTGCTCCCGGCCATCTCGGAGCGTGGCGTCAACATCCATGACGATGTGCAGTCGCAGATGCTGACGATGCTTGAAGGCAGCGAGATCGAACTGAAGGCAGACGGCATGCCGCTGCTTTTGAACACATCTCATATGCTCTTTGTCCTTGCAGGGGCGTTTCAGGGCATTGAGGAATATATCCGCTCGGATAAAAAGAAGAGAGAGAATATGCCGGGAAACATCGGTTTTCTTTCGACACTGGAAAAAGAGATGGATCTGTCTTTTGTGCGGGATAATATCAACCATGAAGTGCTGATGGAATACGGAATGAAGCGGGAACTGGCGGGGCGTGTTTCGACGGTTGCGGTATTGGAGCGGCTTACCGAGCAGGATCTGATCCGTATCCTGACCGAGCCGAAGGACAACCTGATCGAGCGATACGAGCGGGAACTGCGGCTTTCCGTGGATGCAGAACTGATCTTTACCGAAGGCGCGCTGTTGGCTGCGGCACAGGAAGCGCTTAAGACACCGGTGGGCGCGAGAGCGTTACAGAGCATTCTGGGCAAGGCACTGCGCAAGGTACTGTACATAGCGCCGGAGATGAAGGGGCTTAAACGCGTTGTGATCAACGAGGATGTGATATTAAAAGGCGCGGAAGCGCTATACGAAACGGAAGAGATTTCTTCGGAAGGTACCGGAAATCGGCTGCCGGAAGTGGAGAGTTAAATGAAACAGATTTTTGAGTGCAGATCGGATGAAGAGTGTGCGGCATATGTCCGCGGACGTCTGGCGTTTTATAAAGAAAACGGCGGCGCTATTTCCAATGAGCAGCTGCTGTGCGATTATCTGCGCATTATGTTACATTATATCATGCTTACCAGACCTGAGAGTGAGCGCAACCTGGACAGTATTTTCAAGCTGATGGGCGCGAGCTTTAAGGAAAAAGGGTATCGCACGCCGTTCTGGGCGATCATCCGCGAAGCGGCAGCGGCCTACAAGAACGATCCGGTATTCTACATGGCCAGAACCGTGGAGACGGAGATCACCAACGATGATCTGGAAGAACTCTTTGATTTTATGGAGTCTGAGCTGATGGATCAGCCGGACCGGCAGAAGGCGGAAGATGAACTGGGCCAGCTGGCGGTATGCCGTGTGCGTTACCAGCAGAATAAGGTGCGCAATATCAAGATGCAGCGCAAGACGGAAGAGGAGAAGGACCGCGCCGAGCTGCCGTTTATGGAGGAGTGCAGAAAGTTTATCCGCGAATATACGCCGCGGAAGATCAAGGAATATCTGGACCGTTTTGTGATCGGACAGGAAGAGACCAAGGAAGTGCTGAGCACGGCGGTGTATAATCATTTTTTGAGGATCGTGCATCCGGAGGCCAATCTGATCAAGACCAATGTGCTGATGGTCGGCCCTTCCGGCTGCGGCAAGACGGAGATGATCCGGCGTCTGACGGATCTGGTGCCGGTGCCGGTGGTGATCTCGGATTTTTCCGGTATTGTGGCAACACCGTGGAAGGGCAGGAACAAAGAGGAAAGTCTGCTGAACCTGTACCTGAAAGCCGGAAAGGATGTGGACCTGACCGAGTGCGGCATCGTCTTCTGCGATGAGTTTGACAAGATCATTCCGGCAAAGCTGTATTCCAAAGGCGGCGATATCAACAACGAACTGCAGGGGCAGCTGCTCGGGATGTTTGAGGGCACGGATATCGATGTGCCGCTGCAGGACAAGTCCGGCGGTCAGGAGATCCTTATGATGAACACTACGGATATCCTGTTTATCTGTGCGGGCGCTTTTGAAGGACTGGAAAAGATCGTCAAAAAAGAGTATGTGAACGGCGGGATCGGTTTCGGAAGCGACATTTCAAAGGACGAGGATTTTGAGATGACCGGGGAACTGTTAAAGACCGAGCATCTGATGGAGTACGGGATGAAACCGGAGCTGGCAGGACGTCTGAGTACTGTGACGGTTCTTAAGAAACTGGACCGGGAGACGATGAAACGGGTGCTGGTGGAGCCGGAAGACAGTATCTTATCCAGATACGAGAGAGAATTTATGGTGGAAGACAACGTGGAACTGCACTTTACGGACGAGGCGCTGGATGTGATCATCGACCGTGTGAACGAGATGAGTATCGGAGCCAGAGGCTTAAATGCAGTTGTGCATGAAATATTGGAGGATGCGTTGTTTGAAGTGCCGACGGTACCGGGCGTGAAGGAAGTGCTGATCACGGCGGCGGTGGCACGGAAGGAAGCAAAACCGGCATATTTATAAGCGGCAGATCGATCATACAGCGGGGCGTTACATGAAGATAGAAAAGCAAAGAATCGGAAAACTGCAAAGGGCGGTATTAATTCGGACAATCCTGCCGATGCTTGTGATGTGCGTGATCATCGATGCGACGGCGGTGCTGCGGGAAAAGAGTTCGCTGCAGGAGGAACTGCAACGGTCTCTGTATGCGACGGCTTCGGCGGTGGCGGAGAGCTATGATGAGATGTATCCCGGAGATTACCGGCTGGTGCAGCTGGGCGGCGGTTATGTTTCGCTGTATAAAGGGGATATCGAACTGACGGAACAGTACGCTTTTCTGGACCATCTGCGGGAAAAGAGCGGCATGCACATCTCGCTGTTTTTTAAAGATGCCCGTATCCTGACGACGCTGCAGGATGAGGAGGGCAACCGGTACGCCGGGAGCGCGATCAATGCGGCGGTATCTTCGCAAATGGAGCGGAAACAGATACCGTTATATTATGAAGTAGAGATCATGGGAGAGCTGTACTATGCCTGCTACATCCCGTTGTGGAATTCGGACGGAGCATTGACGGGAATGGTGGCAACGGCACTGACTTCTGCCGAGATCAAGAAGGAAGCGGCGCAGGCATCCTGGCCGATCCTGGTGATCACGCTCCTGGGGCTGCTGACAGCAAGCATTATCAGTATCCGTTATACCAGCCGTATCGTCAATGCGATCAACCAGATCCACCATTTCCTGGCCGGAATGGTGGGCGGAAATCTGAGCAATACCATGCCGGATACGGTGCTCAAACGCAAGGATGAGATCGGACAGACCGGCGGCGATATCGTGCGTATGCAGAATGCGGTGCGCGTGCTGGTGGAATGTGATCCGCTGACTACGCTGTATAACCGCCGCTACGGAAATGCCAAGCTGAAAAATATGCAGCGGCGTTCTGCCAAAACAGGCGCTCCGTTTGCGATTGCGATCGCAGATATTGACTTTTTTAAGAAAGTAAACGATACTTATGGACACGATGCCGGTGACGAGGTGCTGAAATTTGTGGCCGGGGAATTGAAGGAGCTCATGGGCGGACGCGGTCATGCCGTACGCTGGGGCGGTGAGGAATTCCTGCTGATCTTTGAAGATATGGAACTGATCAATGCGGGAGCTGCCCTGGAGGAATATATTGACCGTCTGCATGGGCTGAGTGTGACCTATGGACAGCATACGCTGCGTGTGACCATGACGATCGGTCTGGTGGAAGGTTCGCCGAAGAGTGAACTGGAAGACCTGATCAAGCAGGCGGATGAGAAGTTGTATTACGGCAAGGAACATGGCAGGGACCAGCTGGTCGTGACCATGGACGGCGCACAGCCATGCTATCGCATGCTCCTGGTATTCCAGCAGGATGAGAAGCGGGGCAATACCATGATCACTTTCTCGGATGAGATATTGGATTCGGAAAATCCGATGCAGCTTTTTGCGGAGATCGCGATGCGTGAAGCGGAGCAGGAAGCGCTGGAGGATGAGGAAGAAGACGCGAAGCCGGCGGATAAGAAGAAAGAAAAGGATACGAAAGAAAAGAAAGATGAATGACTCAGGGGAAATCGTAGAGAACAAAATGGGCGTCTTGCCCATGAACAAACTGTTGATCAATATGGCGCTGCCTATGATGATCTCGATGCTGGTACAGGCATTTTATAACATCGTAGACAGCTTTTTTGTGGCAAAGATCGTGGATGAGTCGGGCAAATCGGGGACAGCAGCGCTTGCTGCGCTCGGTATGGCGTTTCCGGTTCAGATGCTTTTGATCGCATTTGCGACAGGATTGTGTGTCGGGGTCAATGCCATTCTGTCCAGAGCGCTGGGGGAGCGGGATTATGAAACGGCAGAGAAAGCGGCCAATAACGGCGTTTTCCTTTCCATCTGCAATTTTATCCTGTTCTTTCTGGTCGGGTTGTTTCTGGCAAAACCAGTGATCGCATTGCAGAAAGGCACGGGTCTTACAATGGAATACGGGACACAGTACCTGCGGATCGTATGCTGCTGTTCGTTCGGTATCTATACGCAGTTTATCTTTGAACGTCTGCTGCAGTCAACAGGCAAGACGATCTATTCCATGTTTACGCAGATCACCGGTGCTGTGATCAACATCGTCCTGGATCCGATCCTGATCTTTGGTTATTTCGGGTTGCCGGAGATGAAGGTGGCGGGAGCGGCCGTGGCAACTGTAGTTGGCCAGGTGTGTGCAGGCCTGCTGGCGATCTATCTGAATCACAAATATAATGAGTATGTGCGCGTGGATCTGCGGGGATTCAAACCGGATTGGAATATCATTAAAAAGGTGTATGTCGTAGGATTTCCGTCGATCTGCATGCAGGCGATCGGTTCGGTGATGACCTTCTCCATGAACCGTATCCTGGCGGGGCTGAACGAGGCGGCTGTTTCGGTATTTGCCGTGTATTTCAAACTGCAGAGCCTCTTCTTTATGCCGGTATTCGGCCTGAATAACGGTATGATACCGATCCTGGCATTCAATTACGGTGCCAGAAAGCGGAAGCGTATGACGCAGGTGATCAAACTCAGTATGTTTTATGCGTTCCTGCTGCTGCTGATCGGATTTGCCCTGTTTGAACTGATCCCGGAGCATCTGCTGCGCATCTTCGATACCGGGGAAGCCAGCCTGATCGTGCTGGGTGTGCCGGCGTTAAAGATCATCGCATTCCATTACCTGCTGGCATGGTTCTGCATCATCGGCGGCACCGTATTCCAGGCGCTCGGTAACGGTGTGTACAGTCTGATCGTATCCGTGGCGCGGCAGCTGGTGGTATTGATCCCGGTAGCCTATATTCTTGCAAAGATCGGCGGCCTGGATCTGATCTGGTGGTGCTTCCCGATCGCGGAACTGATGTCGCTGTGCGTGACCAGCTTCTTCATGATCCGCATCTATAAAAATGTGATCCGTCCGATCCCGGAATGAGATAAACCGCGGGTGAGCCAAGGGGACGGTTCTTATGGCTAAAGATCTTCGATCTTGTTGCCATAAGAACCGTCCCCTTGGCTCACCTTTTATTTCTGCGGCTAACAGGACTTGAACCTGCACGGTCTCCCACCAGAACCTAAATCTGGCGCGTCTGCCAATTCCGCCATAGCCGCTTGATTTCCGGTAACTGTTCCAAACCGGATGGTTCCCAATAGTAACTGTTTCAGAACTTGACGGTTCCGGGTAGTTACGGTTTCCGAACATCTGCTATTCTACCATACTATCAACATTCTCTCAATCCTTTTTTATAGTAAACGCCAAAAACAGATTGTTTTCAGTAAGCACCCAAACTCTTTCCGTTTTGTCGTTTGCTATACACAAAATATGATAACCCGCAGGTCATAGAATAAGGAGCGAAACTGCCCGGTCTGTTTTATGATTTCCTCAAATAAAAAAGGAAGGAGATCATCGATATGATTTCAGTAAAAGGAAGGTGGGCACTGATCACGGGCGCGGCCAGAGGGATCGGGTATCTTTCGGCAAAGTTTATGGCGGAGCAGGGATGCAATCTGATCCTGCACAGCCGGAGCGTGGAACACACAAAGAAGATCCGGCAGGAAGCGGAGGCCCTGGGGGTATCGGTTCATGAAGTGGAAGCGGACTTAAATGACCTGGCAGCGGTGAAAAAGATGCTTTCCGAGATTGATGCACTGGGCGTGACCGTGGATATTGTCCTGAATAACGCGGGATTGCAGATCGCATACCGCACGGAGTATTTTACCACTCCGGTAGAGGACTATCTGGTCAGCTTTAACGTAAATACCATTGCGCCGGCGATGATCTGCTACCACTTTATGCCGAAGATGATCAAGCGCGGCTTCGGACGGATCTTAAATACCACCAGCGGTATCCGGCTGGAGCCGGAGCAGGCGGGATACTCGGCCAGCAAGGCGGCGCTGGATAAGATCACGATCGATCTCGGAAAGACCGTGCAGGGAACGGATGTGATGATCAACCTGACGGATCCGGGATGGTGCCGTACGGACCTGGGCGGACCGAATGCGCCGAACGCGCCGGAAAGCGCGATCCCGGGCATTGTGATCGGGGCCTTTCTGGATGATAAAAAATCCGGCAGGATCCTCGGAGCGCAGGCATTTTCGGGACTTTCCCTTGCGGAGGCGGCAGAAAAAGCACAAAAGGAATTTGACAGTCCGTATTAAAGAGAGTGATGAGCGTTCTGTTTGCAGGACGCTCATTTTTTAATGACATTTCAGACGGATTTTTGTATGATTGAGACGATATGGATTGTTTTGGAGGCCGGTTGTGTTATGATGCGATCATAGACACCGGACGGGAGGCAAACGTGGGAGATAAAACATTCAACATACTGCTCTTGGTGATCCTGGTGGTGATCCTGCTCGGATGTATCGTGATCCTGGTAAGGAGTTATATCCGGCTGCTGAACCGGACGGAGTCGCTGAAAGAGAGCATCAACAATCTGAGCGCATTGAACGACAAACTCCGGATGGACCGGCACGATTATCTGAACCATATGCAGATCGTATACGGGCTGATGGAACTGGAAGAATACGAGGAAATGAACGAATATCTCCGGCAGGTATACAAGGAACTGCTGAAGACCGGAAAAGCGATCAAGACCTCCAAGCCAGCGATCAACGCACTGCTGGCGGCAAAATCGGCAGAGGCGGACGCCAAAGGAATGGAGTTTCTCATCGAAGTAAAGTCGGATTTAAAGCATCTTACGATCGAGGACTGGGAATTATGCAAAGTGCTTTCCAATCTGATCGACAATGCGGTAAGGGCGCTGGAAGAGAGCGGACAGGAAAAGAAAAAGATACGGGTGGACATCACGGAAACACCGGAGAAGTACGTATTTTATATAGAAGATAACGGACCGCAGATCCCGGAAGATCTGCAGGAGAAGATCTTTAAAAAAGGATTTTCCACAAAGAAGGAAGAAGGACACGGAATGGGACTGGCGATCGTTTCCGAGATCCTGGGGGAAAACGGAGGAACGATCGATCTGAAGTCAGAGGAGAAAGAAACGGTATTTACCGTTGAGATCAACAAACTTAACAACAGGAAAGGAGGGGGATGAAAATGACCGGAATTCAGATTTTAGGTGTGGCAGTACTGCTCATCGGCATACTCCTGATCGGAGTGGAATTTTATATGCCGGGGTTCGGACTGCCGGGGATATCCGGAACCGTATTTACGGTGATCGGTATCTTTCTTGCAGGGAGGACTACCACGGAGAGGGTGATCGTCGGAGCGGTCGCGATGGTACTGATCGCGGTGATGCTGGTGATCAGTATGATCCTGCTGAACTCCCAGAAGATCAAATCACCGATCAAGCTGGACACGGATCTGTCGGGAAAAAACGCCTTCATTGATGAAGAAGATATGGAATTTCTGATCGGCAGAACCGGAACGGCTGTGACGGATCTGAGGCCTTCGGGCAAAGGGGAATTTGAAGGAGTAAAACTCGACATCGAGTCATCCAATGATTTCATCAAAAAAGGTTCGGCGCTCGTGATCACGGAGATCAAAAATCACCGGATCATTGTGAAGGCCGAGTAACAGCGACAGGAAGAGGAGGAGAGATATATGAATATGTTATATTTGGCAGATGGACCGATCGCATTGGTTGCGGTATTGGTGATCGTAGTAGTGGTGGTATTTTTCTCAATGGTACCGGTGGGAATGTGGATCTCCGCCGTGGCCAGCGGCGTAAAGATCGGGATCTTCACCCTGGTGGGAATGAAGCTCCGCCGTGTACAGCCGGCCAAGATCGTAAGACCTATGATCAAGGCGACTAAGGCAGGTCTGAATGTAAAGACCAATCAGCTGGAAGCACATTATCTGGCAGGCGGTGATGTAGACAACGTGATCAATGCGCTGATCGCAGCGGAACGCGCAGGAATGGACCTTTCCTTTGAGCAGGCATCTGCGATCGATCTGGCAGGACGTAACGTATTTGAAGCCGTAACCATGAGCGTTACCCCGAAGGTCATCGAAACACCGGTGATCTCGGCGGTGGCAAAAGACGGTATCGAGCTGCTGGTAAAGGCGCGTGTGACCGTAAGGACCAATATCGACCGCCTGATCGGTGGTGCCGGTGAGGCAACGGTCCTGGCACGTGTCGGGGAAGGTATCGTAACAACAGTAGGTTCCGCGCAGACCCACAGCAGCGTGCTGGAAAACCCGGATGACATCTCAAAGGTGGTTCTGGAAAAGGGGCTGGACTCCGGTACGGCATATGAGATCATTTCCATTGATATCGCGGATATCGATATCGGCAGAAACATCGGCGCAAACCTGATGAGCCTGCAGGCAGAAGCCAATACCAAGATCGCACAGGCAAAGGCCGAGGAAAGACGTGCAATGGCAGTCGCTCTGGAGCAGGAAATGCGTGCGGAAGTGGTAAAGGCAGAATCCGAAGTGCCGCGCGCGATGGCAGAGGCATTACGTTCCGGAAGTCTCGGAGTGCTGGATTACTACAATATGAAGAATGTACAGGCTGACACCAAGATGAAGAATGAGATCGGAAGCGGCGTGAAGAGTTATCTGGAAAACAAGAAAGACTGAAAGGACCGGCTGTCGGGATCCGTGGAGGATCCCGACAGTTCTGCGCATGAGAAAGGATAGAGTATATGATCAGAGTAATGGTGGTGGAAGACGAAGAACAGATCCGCAATATCCTGACAAAGATGATCGAACGGACGGAAGGCTGCAAGGTGGTGGCGGCAAGCGGTAATTTTGCGGCTGCGATCAGTGATTTTATCCGTCTCCGCCCGGAAGTAGTCTTTATGGATATTGATCTGGGCGGCGAAAGCGGCATGGAGTGTGCCAAGGCGCTGACGGAGGTGGATCCGAAAGTCAAGATCGTATTTGCTACGGCCCACAGCGAATATATGGCGGATGCCTTTGAAATCTACGCTTTTGACTACCTGGTGAAACCCTTTGATCTGGAGCGGATCGGAAAGACGCTGGAGCGGATCAAAAGTATGACGGACGGCAAAGAGGCACCGGAAAAGGAGGAAACTTCTTATGAAAAGCTGATCATCCGGGGGAAGGAAGAGATCGACCTGATCGATACGGCGGATATCCTGATGATCGAGCGGACGGACGGCATGTCCCGGATCGTTACGGGAACCGATGTTTTTCTGACCACGCAGTCGCTGTCTTCCCTGGAAGAAAAGCTGGATCCGGCAAAATTCCTGCGCTGTCACAAATCCTACATCATCCGCATCGATGCAATCCGGAAGCTGGAGGTATACGGACGCTGGACCTACACGGTGAAACTGAAGGATATCGATGAGACGGCACTGATGACGACGGAGAAGTATAATGAGATCAAGGCAAAATTCTCCGGCTGAGGATATATCTTCTGGAATTATTCTACTGAATTGAATGAAAAAGTGTTTGCTTTTTCCGGGAGAATGGAATATCATATTGTGTGGTTTTGTGTGCGGCGGTTTTGGGGAAAACCGTGCTATTAACAACATCTCGGAAAGGGTAAGGTAAGGTAAACATGAGTGGAACTACGGAAAAGTCCGGCGGATGGCGGGCAAACAAATGGATCCGGGCAGCGATCCCGGCGCTTTTACTGCACTGCAGTATAGGTACGGTATATTGCTGGTCGATCTTTTCACAGGAGATCGCAAATTACATCGGCTATACAAAGGCGGATACGGAATGGGCATTCTCCTTTGCCATCTTTTTCCTGGGTATGTCTGCTGCATTCCTCGGTAATGTCGTAGAAAAGGATATTCACAAGTCTTCACTGATCGCAACGATCTGCTTTGCGCTGGGTATGGCACTGAACGGTTTCTTCATTTATTATGGCGGACAGCATCAGCACAGCCCCATTGCATTGATCGGTATTTATATCAGCTACGGTTTCATTATGGGTGTCGGTCTGGGTACCGGTTATCTTTCTCCGGTTAAGACGCTGATGCTCTGGTTCCAGGATCGTAAAGGTCTGGCTACCGGTCTGGCAGTAGCCGGTTTCGGTGCAGCAAAGGCCATTGCCAGCCCGATCATGCAGTCCATGCTGGAGAATCTGGGAGAAGGCAGTGTCTACAAGATGTTCCTGATCCTGGCAGGTGTATATTTCGTAATGATGTTCGTTGGTCATCTGTTGCTGGCAAAACCGGCTGGCTGGCATGAGCCGCAGGGCAAGGATGCAAAGCCCAGCATTATGCAGGTACTGAAGACCAAGCCGATCACCAACTATATCGGTATCTGGGTAATGTTCTACATCAACATCACCTGTGGTTTGGCGCTGATCAGCCAGGAGAAGATGATCGTGAAGTGCGTTGGTCTTGCAGCATATGCAGGTATCATCTCTACGATTTCCGCTATCTTTAATGCAGGCGGTCGTCTTGGTTTCTCTGCCTGGGCAGATACTATGAAAGACAGAAATACGATCTACAAGATGATCTTCATCCTTTCCATCGCATTTACCGCACTGGTTATGATCACCGGCGGTATCAAGAATGGTGAGGGCAACGGTCTGCTGATCTTCCTGGTACTGGCACTGATCTTTATCGTAAATGCAGGTTACGGCGGCGGTTACTCTAATGTACCGACACTGTTATCCGATCACTATGGTATGGGAAGTATTTCCGCGATCCACGGTATCACACTTTCTGCATGGGCGTTTGCAGGTCTGACCGGTAATCAGGTGGCTACATTGATCGTGAACAACACCGGTGAATTTGTAGAGCATGGTGTGGACGCAGCAGGTAAGACGATCCTGGTAAATCCGGTCGGATATCAGAACGTTCTGTACTTTACGATCGCGCTGTATATCATTGCACTGATCCTCTGCCTCGTATTGGTAAGACCGAGCGGCAAGGCTGCAGAGGAAGCAAAGAAGTAATAAGTCTTTTGCAAGAGTTGACAGATTAAAAGCAGTAATCTAATATGGACAAAGGCATACCGGTTATTTGGCATGTCTTTGTCCTTTTCTGAAAAAGGCAACTGAGAGGAGAAAAAGCGTATGTGCGGTATCGTTGGTTATGTTGGAAATAAGGCAGCTACACCGATCCTGCTGGAGGGACTTTCCAAACTGGAATATCGTGGTTATGACTCCGCAGGCCTGGCAGTACGGGATGGCGAAAAGCCGGCGGTTGTACTCAAGGCAACGGGGAAACTGAAGAATCTGATGGAAATGACGGATGACGGACGCGTACCGGAAGGCAATTGCGGTATCGGGCATACCCGTTGGGCGACTCATGGCGCGCCCAGCCGTACCAATGCACACCCGCATGTGAGCGGCAACTGTACCGGATCCGGATCCGGTGTGGTGGAGTCCGAAGTGGTGGGTGTACACAACGGCATCATTGAGAACTTCCAGGAATTGAAGGCGAAACTGGAGCGCCACGGATATCATTTCTATTCCCAGACGGATACCGAGGTGCTGATCAAGCTGGTGGATTACTACTATAAGAAATACAAAGTAGGTCCGCTGGATGCGCTGGCTAAGACACTGGTTCGTGTGCGTGGCTCCTATGCGCTGGAGGTAATGTTTAAGGATTATCCGGGTGAGATCTTTGTAGCCCGTAAGGAAAGCCCTATGATCATAGGTACTACGGAAGAGGAAAGCTTTATCGCTTCCGATGTACCGGCGATCCTGAACCATACCAGAAAAGTATACTATATCGGCAACCTGGAGATGGCCCGGATCAGCGCCGGAAAGGTGGCATTCTACAACCTGGACGGTGACGAGATCCAGAAAGAGATCACCGAGATCCAGTGGGATGCGGAAGCAGCGGAAAAGGGCGGCTTTGAGCATTTCATGATGAAAGAGATCCACGAGCAGCCGAAGGTGATGGAAGCGACGCTGCGCAAGTACATCAAAGATGATCAGATCGATCTGTCGGAAGTGGGGCTGACCGCCGAAGAGATCAAGGGACTCCGGCAGGTGTATATTGTAGCCTGCGGTTCCGCATGGCATGTAGGCATGGAAGTGCAGTATGTGATCGAAGCGCTGACGGATCTGCAGGTAAGATGCGAGCTGGCATCCGAGTTCCGTTACCGCAGGATGACACTGCAGCCGGACAGCCTGGTGATCCTGATCTCCCAGTCCGGTGAGACGGCAGATACCCTGGCGGCACTGCGTATGGCAAAGGAAAAAGGTGTTAAGACGCTGGCCATCGTAAATGTGGTCGGGTCTTCCATCGCCAGAGAAGCGGATCATGTATTCTACACGCTGGCAGGACCGGAGATTGCGGTCGCGACGACCAAGGGATATCTGACACAGCTGGTGGCCTGCTATATTCTGGCCATCCAGTGCGGTATTGTAAAAGGACTAATCAGTGATGATTACGCGGCGGAACTGATTCAGGAACTGAATACTCT
>JAFWRC010000116.1 GCA_017508825.1 Lachnospiraceae bacterium | reverse complement strand
GGCGTATCGAGCCTGCGATGACGGCCGTCGGCACCGACGACCTCGTCGGCCCGCGCCAGGATGTCCTGCGGCCGGCAGACTTCGCGCCCGGCAATATTCCCGTCACCCATCAGCTCCACGATCTGCAGAAAACCGATGCGTCCGTCCAGGAACAGCGCTACGGCCCGTTCGTTGGCCGCATTATAAACCGTCGGCAGGGTTCCTCCCGTTTTGCCGGCACGGATCGCCAGCGGCAGTCCCGTAAAGGTCTCCATATCCGGTTCTTCAAAGGTCAGGGATTTCAGAGCATAAAAATCTGCACGCTTTCTGGGTACCCGCAGCGGCATACGATCCGGATAAAACAGCGCATACTGGATGGGCAGTTTCATATCCGGTGCTCCCAGTTCCGCGATCACGGCACCATCCTGATATTCCACCATGGAATGCACGATGGACTGCGGATGCACCACAACCTTAACCTGATCATAATCGACATTAAAGAGCCACTTGGCTTCCATCACTTCCAGGCCCTTATTGACCATAGTCGCCGAATCGATGGTGATCTTGCGTCCCATCGCCCAGTTCGGGTGCTTTAAGGCATCTTCGGGTTTGATATTCAGCAACTCCTCCCGTTTTTTTCCGCGGAACGGGCCGCCGGAGCAGGTCAGCCAGATCTTTTCGATGCGGTTCTTCGGCTCCCCGTTTAAGGACTGGAAGATCGCGCTATGCTCGGAATCCACCGGCAGGATGGATACCCCGCATTCTTTTGCCAGCGGCATGATGATATGACCTGCAGTGACCAGCGTTTCCTTATTGGCCAATGCAATGGTCTTATGCGCTTTGATGGCCGCAATGGTAGGTCGGATGCCGATCATGCCCACAATGGCCGTGACCAGGATATCGTATTCCGGCAATGTGGAGATCTCCAAAAGACCATCCATGCCGCTCAATACTTTCACCGGAAGGTCGGATACTTTTGTTTTTAATTCCGCCGCTGCTTCCTCGGTCCACATCACAGCGTATGCCGGCTTAAACTCACGGATCTGCTCTTCCATAGCCGCCACGCTTCGGCCGGCTGCCAGTGCGGTCACTTCAAAATATTCCGGATACTCCCGCACCACTTCCAGGGTCTGTGTACCGATGGAACCGGTGGAGCCTAGTACTACAAGTCGTTTCATGTTTTGTTACTCCGATTATTCATAATAATTGCAAAGAATCGCTGGTGTGTTGCTCTTCTAGTAGAATTTTGAGTATAAGAGCGTGATACTGAGCAGGTAGATCATAGGCGCCGTAAAGATCACGCTGTCAAAACGGTCCATGATGCCGCCGTGCCCCGGAATACATTTTCCATAGTCCTTGATATCAAAATCCCGCTTTACCGCAGATGCCGCCAGATCCCCCACCAGTCCGAAGAAACTGCCGCATACGCCAAGCACGGCAAAGCACCATAGCATATCCGCGCTCACATGTCCTGTCCACATCAGCACTGCTCCGTACAGAACCCCCAGCAGTCCTGCTCCGACCACACCGCCGATGTAGCCCTCCAGTGATTTCTTGGGGCTTAATCTGGGTGTCACCCGATGCTTTCCAAACAGCACGCCCACAAAATAGGCACATGTATCCGAGCCCCAGGCCGCGATAAAGATCATCCATACCGCAAAGAAACCGAGGTTGTAGAATGCGTATCCTTTTCCGAAACAGCCAAATACGATATCCTTTTCTCCGAGCAGCAGTCTCGTCATCAATGCAAACGAGATCATCACCGGTCCGTAGACAAAGCTGAAAAAACTGCAGATGATCTGCCGCGCCTTGTATTTGGGATAAGTAAATACAAAAATGCTCATCAGCAGTGCCAGATAAAGCACTACGACCAGCATAAGAAACTCTGACCGGCACTGCGGCATAAAGACAAACGGTTCCTTTGTCTTCAACAGATAGATCAGTGCATAATACCCCAGGATCACAAGGATCCCGGTCACATCAAAAACACAGGGCTTTTTTGCTCCTGCTTCCCGCACCCCTGTCGCTGCCAGCAGCTCCGTATAGGCAATGCACGAGATCACGCCCAGACCGACCGTCGTTACGATCCCACCTGCCCAGATCAATGCCACCATGACCACAACGATCACTGCACCGCTGATCGATCTCACAAGCATGGTATTGGGTTTCTTTTCATCCTGACTCATACTTTTCCGTACCGGCGATCCCGGCCGGCATACGCCTCGATCGCCTGCTCCAGTTCTGCCTCATGAAAATCCGGCCAGCTCACTTCCGTAAAATAAAACTCCGTGTACGCACACTGCCACAGCAGATAATTGGAAATCCGCTGCTCGCCGCTGGTGCGCACCAGCAGATCCGGATCCGGATAACCTGCGGTATCCAGGGATGCAGAGATCTTTTCTTCCGTGATCTCCTCCGGCCGGAGCGTTCCGGCGGCCACTTCCCATGCCAGTGCCTGCACACCGCGGCGGATCTCGTCCCGGCTGCCGTAATTGATGGCAATCGTAAACTTCAGCCCCGTATTCGCGGCCGTTGCTTCCTCCAGGTTACGGATGCTCTCCTGAATATCCTCGGCCAGTGCCGTCTTATCACCGATCACGCGCACCTTCATGTTATTGCTGTTGGCACGTTTGATACAGTTCTTCATATAATCACGCAGAAGCTTCATCAATGTGTTCACTTCATCGGTAGGACGTGACCAGTTCTCGGTCGAGAATGCGTAGACCGTGAAGTACTCGATCCCATGATTCCACACCCACTCACACATATCTTCTACATTTTTAGCGCCCTGCACATGCCCGGCAGTACGCGGCAGACCGCGTTTCTTCGCCCAGCGCCCGTTACCATCCAGGATCACTGCCAGATGGCGTGGTACTTTCTTCTCTTCACTCATATCCGTTCCGAGCCCTCCGGGTTCTTCTCTTTAGACCTTCATGATTTCCTGTGCCTTCTCGTCGATGGCTTTGTCGATCTCCTTGATGTACTTGTCGGTCAGCTTCTGCAGTTCCTCTTCCAGTCCTTTGATCTCATCCTCGGAGATCTCGGTCTTTGCCAGCTTCTTGAACGCATCGTTACCGTCACGGCGGATATTACGAACGGCTACCTTGCCTTCCTCGCCCTTCTTCTTTACTTCCTTGGCCAGATCTTTTCTGCGTTCCTCGGTCAGTTCCGGAAATACCAGACGTACCACACTGCCGTCGTTGGACGGTGTGATGCCGATATCCGATGCCAGGATCGCCTTTTCGATATCCTTGATCAGTTTCTTCTCCCAGGGAGCGATCTGCAGCATTCTGGGTTCCGGCACGGTTACATTACCGATCTGCTGGATCGGTGTCGGTGTACCGTAGTAGTCCACGCGGATCTTGTCCAGCACGTGGGGATTGGCACGGCCTGCACGTACCGTTGCCAGATCCGACAGAAGAAAGTCATATGCCTTCTTCATTTTTTCATCATACCCTTTGATTCTCTCGTCCATTTTGAAATACCTCCTGATTATGTTCTGAATCGTTTCTTTTCCATTTCCATTTCCATATCTATCATATCATACGGTTACTTTGGTTCCGTTGAAATCACCGGACAGTGCTTTTACAATGCTGTTTTCCTCGGTCAGATCGAATACCCACATCGGCATTTTGTTATCGCGCGCCAGAATCGAGGCGGTCATATCCATTACCTGCAGATTCTTTTCGATCACTTCGGAGATCGTCAGCGTATCATATTTCTTTGCTTCCGGATGGGTCTTGGGATCGGCATCGTATACGCCATCGATTGCTTTGGCCAGATAGATGCCGTCTGCTTCTACTTCGATCGCGCGCAGCACCACGCCGGTATCGGTGGAAAAATACGGATGTCCCGTACCGCCGGCAAAGAAGACCACGCGGCCTTTTTCCATACTGCGGATCGCCTTATCCTTGGAGAACAGTTCCGTAAACGTGGAGCAGGCAAACGGTGTCATGATCCTGGTGTCGATGCCCGTGGACCGGAACATTTCCGATACATAAATACAATTCATGATCGTTGCCAGCATACCGATCTGGTCTGCCTTGGTACGGTCGATATTTTCACTGGTACGTCCGCGCCAGTAGTTACCGCCGCCGATCACGATCCCTACCTGATTGCCGGCCTCCATGATCTGCTTTACCTGCTTTGCAATGCCCAGGATCACTGCATCATCATAGTGACGATTGGCATCCGCCAATGCTTCCCCGCTCAGTTTCAGTAAGATTCTTCCCATTTTGTTGTCCCCTTATCTGCCTTTTTTTCTTCTGCCGCCGCTCTTCTGAAACTCTTCAAAGAAAGCCGACGGATTGACTGCCGCATATACCTGTGAGCACATACCTTCGATCACCGCTCCGGTACTGATCTGTACCGACTGGGAACGGATGTTGCCCAGCACTACAGCAGTGGAATCCAGGATCACCGGCCCATGCACATCGATATCGCCCTTGACCGCACCGGCTACCACTGCACAGCTGCCGTTCACATTGCCGATGATCACACTGTTCTGTCCGATCTTCACACTGCCCTTGCAGCGGATATCCCCGGTGATCTCCGCGCCGTCCGAATACAGTTCGCTGGCATCGATATTGCCTTCGATCACACCGGAAGCTTTCAGTTTTCCGGCGATCTCGATATTACCGACTACGGTACCCGTGATGTTCATATGGCTGCCTGCCATGATATCACCGGTCACCTTCATACCGTCCGTGATCACGGCGGTTTCCTCCGAGATGAGCAGCAGGCTGTCATTGATCAGGGCATCCACGCGCTCTGCCACCTTTGCATCTTCCTGCGCCTCGTCGATCTCCTCCGGCTCTTTCTCTGCTTCAAAGATATCGGCCATGCTTTCCGCTGCCTTTTCTTCGACCGGCTCCTGCATAACGGTTTCCCCGCTCTTCTCTTCTTCCTCAGACGCTTC
>JAFWRC010000115.1 GCA_017508825.1 Lachnospiraceae bacterium | reverse complement strand
TGCTCACGGTTGGATTGATGTGTATATAAATCGTATGAGGAGATATAATCTGTATGGCAGTGATCCATATTTTGTCGTTGGACGTAAATACCGAACGGGCGATCAGAAATAAGCAATACAGTGAAGAACAGGTCGCAGAACTGAATAAGAAGATACAGGCAGATACGAAAAAGAAGAAAAAGGCATTTTGGATCACAATGATCATTGTAGCAGTACTCTTTTTCGGATATGGAACGTTTGTGTTGAAGAAAACGATCGGTTTTCCGCAGGCACTTCCGATCATTCTTTCCTTTATTCCCATTATGGTGATCATTGGGGCGGTAAGCTGGTTTGCGGCCGCAGGCAATATTATGAGAAAATGGAATAATCTGATCAAGGTGTTTTATCCGTCGGTTTATGCTATGAGAAATGAAGAATAACAGGAAGGATGAGAGCCGGAGCCATCGGGAACAAGAGGGCGTTTGAAAAAAGGATTTGACAAAAAAGCAAGGTTGGAGAAGATCCGGCCTTGTTTTTACTTAGAGTGGATTTTCGAGTGAATCGGATACGAAAATAAATAATCACGGAAGGATAAAAAGATGCACAATTCAACTATATATATACTGTCGATAGTACATAATGTTTAAAAATAAATAAAATGTTATAATATAAATGCTATTTTGGATAGTTTACCATAAAAACTATTAAACCTGAGTTCCCAAGTATTTTTTAGTCTACACTTTCCACCTGACGTGGTATAGTTACCGGGCATTGCACCTTGAAAGCTTTATACGCCTCATTCATTTTTTTGACGGGTTCCGTGGTTATGAACTCCTTATCATACACAATGGCATGCTGTTCATGCAGATTCATGAACATAGATTCCGTCGTAAGCGATGTATTGCTGAGCTTATCAGACATCATCTTTAGTGTTGCCGCGGCTATGAATGTCATCATGAGATGTCCACGGAGTGTATCTTCTTTTTCGATATTTATAGGAAGTATCTTTCCACCTTGCTTGCAGATTTCGAAGATTTTCTCCACCTGATCCCTCATGTAATAAAGAGGGAGAAGTTTATCTGTTGCAACTTTGCGTGTGGTTATAAGAACGAATACTCCCTGTTTTTGCAGATCATCAAATATATCTGCTCCGGTGAGGTTCTCATCCCCTGCACGTTCGATGGCGTGTTTTTGCCCTTCGTTGTGCATTGTCATATCCTTGCAGAGATATGCGTACGCTGGCCTGTTTTCCTTTTCACCGATTTTACAGGAAATGCATTTGATATATACAAGCCTGTTGTTGTACAATACTGCATTAGCTTTGGATACAAGATTCTTCAGATGCTTCTTTATTGCATTCTGATAAACCTTGAAATTGCTTTTCATTCGAGCCATAAAAGATACTCCTGCATCAAGCAGGGCATCTGCATTTTTACCAGTGTAGTATCCGGCATCAAGGATAGCAAATTTTGTGTTGACTCCATTTGCTTTTAGTTCAGCTATTGTACGTGTTATGGTGCTTACATCAATTACATTACCTGCAACATAGCGGAAGAATAAAGGCATGCCGGTATGCTGCTGCACAACATAGATGAGACGGATTTCTTCACTGACAACCCCGTTATGATTGTTAACGGCAGTCAGCGGGAATCTGACGGAATTAGGTAATCCCGAACTATCGATCAGAACACCATCATCAATTCCTTCAGGCACATCCTTAGAATCCGTTACATTGTTTTTTTCAAGGAACCGGAAATATTCCTTGAAGAAGTTCCGTTTAGCATCTTCACTGCCTATATCAGCAAGAGCATCACTTATCCTTTGTGATGCAAGCTGCGCCTTGGGATAGAGATATTTTGCATATGTAAGCTCCCACCAATCCTCTGCATGACAGTTTGCGTATGATGTTAGTATGTAATACGATAGAAGCGCATGCAGGGTATCACTATTCCTGTACTTGATGGCATCCACGGCTTTCATAAGACCGCTTTTGTTGAGAAAGCTATCCAGCAGGAATACATCGCCGAAAGATACGATCAATGTCGGACGAACAGGATACTTCGTTTTCCGTTTCCTTTTGGGTTCTTCAAAATCGGCAGGAACTGGGCTGAAACTGTTTGTTTCAACATCATATACAAACAGCCCTCGTTCACGGCTTTTGAATATGCCCTTTTCCTTGTCAACAACCCGGCCAAGGTATATTTGATCTCCTTTGCCAACATTGGAACCTTTTCGGACTGAGTGCGTTGCTGTTCCGTACTCTATACCGTTTACTACATTGTAGTTGATATACATTGACTTCTCCTGATTGATAATGTAGACTAAATCAATTATTTATATCTACATTATAACAGAATCAATGATATATTACAAGAGAAAATGCCGGAAAATACAGTATTTACAAGCTTTTCAAGGTGTTTTGTGTAGCTATAAAACTAGTTGTAGACTAAAAAACTGTCGGGAACTCAGGTTAAATATATTCTTTATAGTAAAGAGAGGTACGTATATGGCTAATAAATGGATGCGAAAACTGGGAATGGGTATGTCGGTCATTATGACGGTTTCACAGCTGAGTGGAATGGTAAGCTTTGCTGCACCGGGCGAGGATGATTTTGATGATTTCCTTGAGACCAGATTTCAGGAAGAAGCAGGATCGGAATATGAAGAAGATCCTTGTGCTGATGAAGAATCCGGTATAAATGAGGAATTTGAAGAGAACTATGACGAAGATGAATATATTGAAATCGATCTGGGGGATGCAGTTATCCAGGCCGGTGGTTATAGGGCGCCGGAGAAGCGACGGACAGCCACTGTGGGATTGTATAATAGTTCATCGGATAGTTATGTAGCGGCTAAAAATACGATACATGAAGCGTTATTAAACCGGCAAGAAAGCATAAGTATTTCTGCGTATAATATTACCGAGGACGAAATCGATTTGTTATATACCAGTGTGCTTAACACAGATCCGGAACTTTTCTATGTCGAAAGAACTTTTCGGATCTCTGTTACATCGAACGGATATATATCCAAGCTGCTCCCGGCGTATGATGCGGATCAGTACAGCGAAGCAGACAGTGATGTTTTTCGGGCAAAAGGCCGGGAAATCGTAGCGATGCTAGATGAGGACTGGACAGATCTGGAAAAAGTCCTGTTTCTTCACGACTATATCGTGCAGCATGTGGAGTATGAAAAAACGGAACCATATTCTAAATATAATGCATATGATGCCTTGATCGGTAAAGAGGCTGTATGTAACGGATATGCGCTTGCTTATACATATCTGCTTTCACTTGCGGGTTTTGATTCGGAAGTGGTGGTAAGTGATACAATGTGCCATGCATGGAATATAGTGCGGTTAGATGAACAGTATTACTATGTAGACACCACCTGGGATGATCATGGCAATTGTTATGCAAGATGTGCATATTGTGATCATGATAACTTTCTGTTGAACAGAAGTGATCTTGAAAAAGCAGGGCATTATGGATCGGACTGGTATGGAGCAAAAACCGATCGCAACGTATACGATAATGTAAGAGGCGGAAATGATTATCACGACTTCTTCTGGAATGGTGTAAATTCTGCATTGCCTTTGGACGGCACTAAAACAGCATACTGTAATGGTGGTAAGGTTCATATCTATGATTTTGCGACTATGCAGGAGACGGCATCTTATAACTATCAGCAGGCTGCATGGCCGGTGCTGGATCAGGCGGGATATACCTGGATGAGTGAGTTTCCCTGTTTTACGATATTAAATGGAGTCGGATATTATCTGGTACCGGATGGCATATACAGTATGACTTCGGATGGTGTTACGGATAGAGTATATACGATCACCGATGAAGAAAAAGCAGCAGGACGTATGTATGGCCTGATGCAGGAGAATGGGAAATTACTGTATGAAATTGCAACATCTCCGGATACCGATACTGTAATGGAAGGATACTTTAGCGGTATCGTAAGCACGAAAGTGCAATCTGTCAGCCTTGACCGAGAGAGCGCAGAACTGGAAACAGGTGAAACCGTTACTTTGGTGGCGACGATATCACCGGCAGGTGCTGTAAATAAGAATGTGAGCTGGAGCAGCAGCAACGAAGCTGTTGCCACGGTAGATGCTGACGGAAAGGTAACAGCGGTAGCTGCCGGAACAGCAACGATTACGGTAACGACAGAAGACGGCGCAAAGACGGCGACATGTGCCGTGACAGTCAGTGAGCCGGAAGAACTGCATATAACATTGAATATTACCAGCATATCGTTAGCTGTCGGCGCGAAAATGTTTGTGATAGCGGAGGTAAGTCCTGCCCCGGAAACAACACCGGTATTTGTATATAGCAGCGGCAATACAGCGGTAGCGACAGTATCAAGTGACGGAATGGTTACAGCGATTGCGCCGGGAACAACAACAATCACCGTGCAGACAGAGGATGGTACGTTATCAGAGTCGGTCCCGGTGACGGTAACAGGGATAGATGTGACTTCGGTGAGCCTGGACAAGACGGAACTGGAGCTGACGGAGGGCGATAATGAAACACTGGTTGCAACGATAAGACCGACAGGTGCGACCAATAAGAATGTAAGCTGGAGCAGTAACAAAGAATCGGTTGCAACAGTGGATGCCAACGGAAAGGTAACGGCAGTAAAAGCCGGTACAGCGACGATCACGGTAACCACAGAGGATGGAAGCAAAACGGCAAGTTGCATAGTAACGGTCGTACCTGAGTTGATGGCAGCACCAGTATGGATAAATGGAAGTTCGGCTTCGTTAAAGTGGGATGCATATGAAGGCGCAGATTATTATAGCGTATGTGTTTATGTATATGATAAGGGGGAATTGATTGGAAGCAAGGAAACCGGAACATCTGAAACAACAATCGATGTACAACAGGAAATCCACGATATAGTGGGAGAAGAAGAATACTATGAGGTTGTTGTAAAAGCTCAAATTATTGCGAAAAAAACGAATAAGACAGGAGATAAGATTATATTGGTTGAGTATGAAGTATCTGATGGGTACGCGTACTCACTTAGAACATCTTTAGCTACTCCAACCAATTTATCAATAGCTTCAGAGAGTTATGTATTATCCTTTGATAAAGTGGAAGATGCAGACTTTTATTATATAATGATAAAATGTGAAAATGGTTCACATAGCACAACCGTTAGCAATGATATTGAAAAAGAAGATATATCGATCAATTTGGCGGAGGATATAGAAAGCTTATATAAAGCATGCCATTTTAACGGGACAACAGAAGAGTTTTCGGTATCAGTAAGAGCGGCTAAAAATGATGGAACAACGAGTGAATGGTCGGAAGAATTAGGTGGTATAGCCTTTTGTCAAGAAGTGGAAGAGCTGGAATATCCTAAGAATTTAGCTATAGATTTAGAGAGCTATGTATTATCCTTTGATAAGGTAGAAGATGCAGACTTTTATTATATAATGATAAAATGTGAAAATGGTTCATATAGTACAACTGTTAGTAACGATACTGAAACAGAGGATATATCGATTAATTTAGCGGAGGGTATAGAAAGGTTATATAAATCATGCCATTTTAGTGGGACAACAGGAGAGTTTTCGATATCAGTAAGAGCAGCTAAAAATGATGGAACAACAAGCGAATGGTCAGATGCATTGAGTGGGATAACGTATTGCGATAGGATAGATGTGACTACGGTGAGCCTGAATAAGATGGAACTGGAGCTGACAGAGGGCGATAATGAAACGCTGGTAGCAACGATAAGGCCGACTGGTGCGACTAATAAGAATGTAAGCTGGAGCAGTAATAAAGAAGCGGTTGCAAAAGTGGATGCCAATGGAAAGGTAACAGCAGTAAAAGCCGGTACAGCGACGATCACGGTAACCACAGAAGATGGAAATAAAACGGCGACATGTACAGTAACCGTAACGGAAGCACCGCCGGTAACGGTAGATGTAGAAAGTGTAAGCCTGAACAAGACCAATCTGGAACTGACAGAAGGCGAAAACGAAACCCTTACTGCAACAGTAAGCCCGGCAGATGCGACCAATAAGAATGTAACATGGAGCAGTAACAAAGAAGCGGTTGCAAAAGTAGATACCAATGGAAAGGTGACGGCGGTGGCTGCCGGAACAGCAACGATCACGGTAACCACAGAGGATGGAAATAAAACGGCTACATGTAAAGTAACCGTAGTGGAAGTGCTGCCGGTAACGGTAGATGTAGCTTCGGTGAGCCTGAACAAGACGGTTCTGGAACTGATAGAAGGCGAAAACGAAACCCTTACTGCAACAGTAAGCCCGGCAGATGCGATCAATAAGAATGTAACATGGAGCAGTAATAAAGAATCTGTTGCAAAAGTGGATGCCAACGGAAAGGTGACGGCGGTGGCTGCCGGAACAGCAACGATCACGGTAACGACAGAGGATGGAAATAAAACGGCCACCTGTAAAATAACCGTAGTGGAAGCACCGCCGATAACGGTAGATGTAGAAAGTGTAAGCCTGAATAAGACCAATCTGGAACTGACAGAAGGCGAAAACGAAACCCTTACTGCAACAGTAAGTCCTACGGACGCAACCAATAAGAATGTAAGCTGGAGCAGTAACAAAGAAGCGGTTGCAAAAGTGGATGCCAACGGAAAGGTGACGGCAGTAGCAGCCGGAACAGCAACGATTACGGTAACCACAGAAGATGGAAATAAGATAGCGTCCTGTGAAGTGACCGTAGTGGAGGCTCAGGAGGATATTGTTTCGGTTACCGGAGTAGCCCTGGAGTTGGAAACACTGGAACTGAAGGTAGGGGAGAGCGCGGCTCTTACTGCGATCGTAGTACCGGAGAACGCTGCCGATAAGAGCGTTATCTGGAGCAGCAGTGAAGAGGCTGTGGCTTCGGTGAGTGAAAACGGTGTGGTCGCGGGAGTTGCGGAAGGCAACGCAATCATCACGGTAACAACGGTGGACGGTGCGTTTACGGCTTCGTGCAAAGTAGTGGTTACGACCGGAACAGTAGTGATCCCTGAGATCCGACTGAATCAGGAAGAACTGCAGCTGAAGGAGGGAGAGAAGGCGGAACTGACGCTGAGTGTATCTCCGGAAGATGCAGAGATCTCGCAGGTTATCTGGAGCAGTGATAATGAAGTGGTAGCTACAGTGAAGGCTTCGGAAGACGGGAAGACTGCTGAGATAACGGCAGTAAAGGCCGGAACGGCAAAGATCGATGTGGTGGCAGAAAACGGAGCTTTGGCAAGCTGTATCGTGGAGGTAAGCGAAACGGTGGATTACGGCAAAGCACCGCGGGCCATCGCAGAGCAAGACGGAAGTACCGTGGTGTATGTCGACAATAAACCGGTGAGTGACTATACCGGCATCGCGATGCTTGGAACCGAAGAAAATGCGCCTTGGGTATATATGGAAAACGGCAAGCGTAACCAGAAATATACCGGTTACGTGGATTATGACGGATCCAAGTTCTATGTATCCGGTGGCACTCTGAATACTGAATTGAACGGAGTGATGATCGATCCGCACAGTGATCCGCTTGTATGGTACTTCAATTCCAATGGGCAGGTACAGACGCAGCATGTAGGTCTGGCGCTGTATGATGGTGAATGGTTCTATATCGAAAACGGCAAGGTCGCTACGTCAATGAATGCATTTGTTGCGTATAACGGCGGTTTGTTTGCAGTAGCTGCAGGCCGTATAGTAAGCGAATACAGCGGACTTATGCAGGATCCCCGGGATCCGGTGACTGGTGAATGGTACTACTTTGCTGGTGGCCAGGCGCAGACACAGTACACAGGATTAGCAATGTACGATAATGTATGGTTCTATGTAGTCAAGGGTAAACTGGCGCAGGATTATACCGGCCCTGTAGATTACGATGGATCTACATTTGACGTAGTAAATGGTATGGTGAAGTAAATACACATACGGATCATTATTGGAAAGACTACAGTATCACTACGGTGCTGTAGTCTTTTTGCGATTCTGTTTCTGTGAGCTGTTATCCTTAAAAGGGAAGTTTTAGAAAAAACAGAAAAGTCACCATATCTCTAACTGGCATTCGTTGAAAAGTTGCACAATTTAAAAATATACATACTGTTGATAATACATGATGTCAAATATATATAAAAAATGTTATAATATCAATGTTGTTTTTGAGCAGTTTGTTACAAAAAATAGAAACACATTTTTGTAAAAAGTATAGTGAGGTGCACATATGGCTAACAAATGGATGAGAAAATTAGGTTTAGGTATGTCAGTGATCATGACCGTTTCCCAGATGAGCGGAATGATGGTTTTTGCTGCTCCGGAAAGTGACGAAGATGGAGCAGGGGATTGGGAAGCGTCTGCGGAAAATTTAGGAGATGAGTCCGAATTTACAGATATATTTGAAGATAAGTTTGAAACTGAATCAGAAGAAGAATATGAGGAAGATTATGAGGAGGAATGTGAGTCCGTTGATGATGTAATGCCGGAACAAGAAGTGTCGGATGAAACAGATGATAAAGAACTTGAAGGCGGGCCATATCTCCGTTTTGAACATAATGGATACTGTCTTAGAGTCGGACAGAGTATTACAGTAAATCTTGATTACAATCTTGAAGATGATGATGTGGCTGCATTGCGTTATGAATATGCGAACGAAGATGATGAAGTGCACTCGGAAATGTCGGTATCGTCAGATAACACGAGTATCACTGTTACAGGAACAACAACCGGACAGGATCGTATCGCTGTTTATCATAATGGCTATCCCCAATACACATATATTTATGTCGTAGATGATGGTGTTTATGATTCGGGAAAATCCGGAGACCTTGAATGGGTTGTTGAACTTAACGATGATAATGACTTTGTATTAACGATTACAGGATCCGGCGAGATGACAGAAAGACCTTGGGCAGAATATCTGAATCAAGGTATTTCAAAGGTTGTGATCGGTGAAGGTATAACTACCTTAGCGGATTATGCTTTTTATGAATGTACGGATTTAACAAATATTGAGTTACCTTCAACGTTAACTTCTATAGGAACATATTGTTTCTATAATTGTCAGAAACTTTCAGGTATAGATATACCTGAGAGCGTGACCAGTATAGGGGTTGCCGCTTTTGCGCAAAGCGGCATTGAAAGCATTGTAATACCTTCTGGTGTGACGCGTATTGAGTATAATACATTTAATGGTTGCTACAAATTAGCACATGTAGAATTACCATCTGACTTAACAGATATAGAAACATACGCATTTAAGTATTGTAATAGTTTAACAAGTATTGATTTACCTTCAGGATTATTCTATATAGAAAGCTATGCTTTTTCTCAGTCAGGGTTGACGAGTGTTGAGATACCATCAAGAGTAGGAAAAATCGGGACGGGTGCGTTCTCGTCAGCGTCAAATCTGCAAAGCGTTAAGATAAACCGTGGTTTAAGCTATATACCCGATTATTGTTTCGATGGATGCAAAAAATTAACGAGTGTTCAATTGCCGGACAGTATAGTAGTTATCGAAGACTACGCTTTTTGCTTGTGTACAAGTTTGTCAAGTATTGAAATACCTGAGAGTGTCCGCAGGATTGGTAAAAAGGTTTTTTCTTCCTGCGATGCATTAACTGATATAGAGATACCTGTAGGAGTTACGAATATAGGAGTTCAGATCTTTGCGGAATGCGATTTATTAAATTGTGTAGAGATTCCTTCTAGTGTGACCAGTATAGGCGGAACGGTGGTCAATAATAGTATTATTCCATATAGCACAAACGTTGTAGGTGGATATGTGTTTGAAGAAAATACTTTAACAATAACGGATGGGACGTCTTCTATAATAGAAGGGGAATTTGAACGTTATGGGGCAATTAAGAATATTATTATCCCGAAAAGCGTTTCAGAGATCGGCGATAATGCGTTTCATAAATGTAAAGATCTTACAGATATATACTATGAAGGCAGTATGTCGGAATGGGATGATGTTACTAAGGGAAGCAATAATCGCTTTGATGATGTAACTATGCATTTCAATTCGGATGGACCTTCAGCACCGGTTCGAGAGGGGACAAGTGGTGATGTCAATTGGACATTGGAAGAAGGCGTTCTAACATTGACCGGCACATTAAATGACAGTTATATGGCGGATTATACATCATCAGAATCGCCATGGACAGATTATATTCCGCGGATCAAGAAGGTGGTAGTTGGCGATAACGTGCGTAATATTGGAGCATATGCGTTCAAGGACTGCTACAATGTTGAAGAAGTTGTTTTGTCCCCGGATGTATATACAATAGACGATTTTGCATTTGCTGAATGTCAATCATTGAAAAAAGTTGTATTTGAGGATTCCTCAAAAACAGCAGTAACAAAATATGGTTTTGCATCTTTTATGAATTGCAAGGCTTTGGAACAAATGGATATTTCGAAGAGAGTTGAGATCATTGATGATTTTGCTTTTTACAATTGTCAGAAACTGGCACCAAGTAATATGGATTCATTGCCCGGAACACTGGAAGAGATCGGACAGGGCGCATTTTGGAACTGCCAGAGTATCACTCGGGTTGTTTTACCTTATTCTATTACAAGAATAGGCGGTGGATATAGTGGCGGAACCGGTGTATATGATTGGAGTATACGGACCTTTGACAGTGCAGATGTAGCATGTAATTATGATGATATTGAGGGAAAATGGGGGGCTTTTACCGGATGCACCGGGTTGACGAGTGTAAAGTTTGTTAATTATCTTATTGATGAGGAAAATGGTGAAGAGATTCGCGGCGTCAATAGTATAGAAGATTTTGCATTCTATGGCTGTACGAGCCTTGGAGAACTTACACTTCCCGAAAGTCTGTCGGAAATGGGCAAGTACACGTTTGCTGGTTGTACCGGACTTGTGAATGTCTATATCGAAGATGGCGGCCTTCAAGAATTATATGGTACATTTGAAATGTGTACATCTTTAACAAAAGTAGTATTCGGAACATATGAAACAGGTCTATGGAACGAAGAAGAAAAGACAGGATATTGGAGTTCTGTTCAAAAGATTGGTGACAGAACATTTAACGATTGTTCGGCTTTAAAAGAAGTGGTTCTCACACCGGAACTGTTTAACTGGAAGTATTATGATGAAACAGATAAGAGGACATGGACCGTTATTGGCGATAATGCGTTTCGAGGCTGTTCTGCGCTGGAACGGTTCGATTTTCCGATAGATACCCTGACTATTGGAAATTCTGCTTTCCGCAATGATGTACGATTGAATCATGTAGTCCTTGCAGAAACCACAGAAGAGCTTGGAAGTAATGCGTTCTATAATGATATGGCTATGGAAGATTTCTATATTCCGGTGTCAGTGACTCGTATTGGCGCAGACTGTTTCTACGCGAGAGAAGGTGTCAGTTCTATGCGCCTGATGGATCTGTATTATGGTGGAACAAAGGAAGAATGGGATAGTTTGGCTGCAAATGGCATTTCTATGGGGAATGAGCTGATTACAGCGGACGCAAATTCTCAATATAAAGCAAACAGGCATTATAATACTGATTTGGATTATCCGGTAGTTGAAAATGTAAGCGCTGTATATGATCAGGAAGAAGGGGAGATGACCATACAGTGGGACCCGGTACAGTGGAACTGGAATGGAAGGAATATCGATCCGACTTATTATGCGGTATATGTAAATAACGTAAAAGGGGTTGAGCTGGACGAACAGTGGGAGACTGTGTCGCCGACATGGAAAGTAATAGGAAAAACTACGGTTAACAGCTTGACGTGGACAATGGATGAGGCAGAAGCCGGTGATATTTATAACTATCGTATTCGTGCATACTTTGGTGATGATGGCGCATATCTAAGCTCGTATACCAGTACGATCATCCCTGAAAATGTAAATACTTTGACATGGGATTTTGATGAAGAAACAGGGGAACTCCATATTATTGCAGAAGGAAGTAATGTTGAGATAAAAGATTATATTCATGCGGATGGTTTTCGGGCACCGTGGTATGCAGAAAGAGAAAAGATAAAGAGTATAAGATTCTCGGGAAATCTGGTTAGAATCGGAAATAACGCATTTAGAGATTGCACATCACTCAGAAACGTTATTTTGCCGGAAACCATTCAAAGTATTGGCGAGTATGCATTTTATAACGATAAAGCCCTGGAAAGTATCTACCTTCCTAAAACGTTGCAAACGATAGGAACAGGTTGTTTTTCCTGCGATGGTATGGAAGCTGCTATGAGATTGATGGATCTTTATTATGGCGGCTCTGAAAGTGATTGGGCGTCGGTAATTATAGGTGATTATAACGGTCTGATCAGGACGACAGGTGATGATGATTATAAATTAACAATATATTATGAAACAGATCCGAGTTGTCCCGCTGCTTCTAATGTAGATACCATCTTCGAAGATAATACTATTAAGATCAGTTGGGATGAAGTGACACGACAGGTGTCAGGAATAAGCGTATCTCCTACTCGCTACATGGTATATATGAATCACTCCGGTCAGGACTCTATCGAAACACAATGGAGTGATGGTACACCGGAGTGGACTTTGATCGCTTCTACGACCAAGAATTCGTTGTCATATCAGATTGATATTCCGATCCGCGATGATATTTATCGTTTCCGCGTGATGGAGGTTTTTGGAGATTATCATGGATTAATGACAGATTATGCAGAATGTAAGATTCCGTCCCAAGTCTCGGTTATTGCAGCCGGAACATGCGGAGAAAACCTGACATGGACGATGGATGATGAAGGCTTACTGACGATCAGCGGTAATGGTGAGATGGATGATTACGAAATGAATTCATCTCCATGGCAACAGTATAAAGAACAGATATCCAGTGTTATTATAAAGAAAGGCGTCACAAATATAGGAGATTTTGCTTTTTATGGTTGCTCAAATCTTGTATATGTCGACATGCCGTCTGGTGTGCTTGGTATCGGAACATATGCCTTTGCTATGTGTGAAAGTCTAACGGATATTGATCTTCCTATGAGCATTACAAGAATAGAGGGAATAGCATTTTCAGGATGCAACAGTTTGAGGACGATCAATATTCCGTCCGGCATGAAGGAAATTGAAGACTGGGCATTTTCCGGTTGTGAAGGACTGGAGAGTATTGAAATACCTGAAGGTGTTACAAGCATAGGTGAGCATGCTTTCTGGTGCTGCAGCAATCTGAAAAGTGTTAAGATATCTTCAACTGTTACAAACATAGGGACAAGTGCTTTCGACGCATGCAGTAAGCTTACTGATATCCAGATCCCGTCCGGTGTTAAGGCGATAGGAAGATGTGTTTTTGCAGGATGCAGCAGCTTATCAACAGTCAAGGTGCCAGAGAACGTAATAAAAATTGATGGTAATGTATTTCGTAATGGAATCATAGAAGTATCCGAAGAAGAAACGGCCATGTATACATATATCTATGCACATTTGGGGGCTATAAAAGGAGTAGCGATCCCGGTATCCGTTACAGAAATCCGAAAAGAAGCTTTTTATGAGTGTAGTGATCTAACGGATATCTATTATGCCGGTACGCAGGAGCAGTGGAACGAGATAAATAAAAGCGGCGATGATTGGCTGACCGGTATAACCATACATTTCAATTCATCTGCACCTTCCGAAGAGGATATAGAAAATAAACGGGCAGCATCAGCAGTAGAAGCGGAAATTGATGCAATCGGAACGGTCGAGTATACTGAAGCATGCCTGGCAAAGATCAATGCAGCAAGAACTGCATATGACGCATTGAATGCAGAACAAAAAGCATTAGTAGGTAACTATACTGCATTAACGGATGCTGAGGCTGCGTATGCGAAGTTGGATGCAAATAATGCTGACAAGAAAGCGGCAGCGGCTGTCGAAGAAACAATCAAGGCAATCGGTACAGTAGAGTATACAGAAGAAAGCAAGGCAAAGATTGATGCGGCCAGAACGGCATATGATAAGTTGACGGAAACACAGCAGAAACTGGTAAGTAATATTGCAACTCTGACCGCGGCAGAAGAAGAGTATACAAGACTGAAAGAAGCAGCGGAGCAGGATGAGGAAAAGAAGGCCATTTCTGCAGTGGAGGAAGCTATTACAGCAATCGGAACTGTAGAGTATACAGAAGAGTGTAAAGCGAAGATTGACGAGGCAAGAATGGTATATGATCAGTTGACGGATGCGCAGAAAGAGCAGGTTACGAACCTGGAAGTATTGACTGCAGCTGAAGGAGCTTATGCTGAACTGAAAGCCGCTGCTGAAAAAGAAGTGATATCTTCTGTAGAGGATGCGATCAGCGCAATTGGAACGGTTGCGTATACAGAAGAAAGCAAGGCGCTGATTGATGCCGCAAGAACAGCTTATGATGCACTGTCTGATGAACAGAAAGAGCAGGTTACGAATCTGGAAGTGCTGACCAAAGCAGAAGAGGAATATGCAAATCTTCAGGCAGCTGCAGGTCAGGACGCGGCAGATAAGGAAGCTGCAGCCGCTGTTGTGAACGCGATCAAGGGGATCGGTACCGTAGCGAATACGGATGAGAGTAAATCAAAGATCGATGCAGCCAGAACGGCATATGACCAGCTGACGGATGCCCAAAAGAAACTGGTGACCAATCTGAACGTCCTGACAGATGCAGAAGATGAATATGCAAGACTGAAGTCTATTCCTGCAAAGGGAACAGCACTGGTAGAAAATAAAAATGGTGAAAAGGTCTACTATAAGGATGGCCAGGCACAGACAAACTACAGCGGTCTGGCAGAAAATAATGGCAGCTGGTACTATGTGGAAAAGGGTGTTCTTGCAGAAAACAAGCGAGGCTATGTAGACTTTGACGGTAGTAAATTCCTGGTAGTAGACGGTAAGCTGGAGAATACGGCAAACGGTTTGGTGCAGGATCCGGATCATCCTGAGGACTGGTACTTCCTTTCCGGAGGACAGGCACAGACGCAGTATACCGGTCTGGTACAGTATGATGGGGAATGGTTCTACGTAAACAAAGGCGGGCTGGATACAAATCTTGCGGCCTATGTAGAATATGACGGAGGATTGTTCTTTGTTGCAGCAGGACGTATTCTGACAGAGGTGAATGGTCTTGCCCAGGATCCCAATGGTGGTGACTGGTATTATCTGGCAAATGGACAGGTACAAACGCAATACACCGGACTTGCACAGTATGACGGTGAATGGTTCTATGTACAGAAGGGCAGACTGGCTGTAGAATACATCACTCTGGTTGATTATGACGGCAGTACGTTCTGCAGTGTATACGGTATGATAAAGGACTTCGACAGCCTGAACGAAACTGATGCCGTTATCGCTTTGTGCAATAACGAACGAAGAACCAGAGATCTGCCCCTGATGGAAAAAGGCGAAGAACTGACTGCGGCAGCACAGGCGCGTTCCGGGGAATTGCCTGAGTCTTTCGCGCATCAGAGACCGAACGGTGAGTCTTGTTTTACAATGCTTGATGTGTATGGAGTGAAATACAATTGGGCTGCTGAAAACATTGCCTACGGGCAGAATACAGCACAGATAGTAGTTGAAGACTGGATGAACTCAGACGGGCATCGTGCAAATATTCTTAATGAGAAATGCCGACATATTGGTGTTGGTAAGATACTGGCGGAAAATGGACGGATCTATTGGACGCAGATGTTTACTGATTGATTTAGATAAGGTGTAAGCTAAGTAAATACGCATACGAATCATTAATGAAAAGACTACAGGTTCTATGTGATCTGTAGTCTTTTTTGAGTCCTCTATAAAAGCAATGCACATACATAAGGAAATACTCATAGACCGTACTCTGGTTACGTGATATAATCGGGCAGTAGTCTGAATGTGGAAAGATTTTTTACAAGATAATTAATTGTGGAGGATAAGATAATATGAGTGAATTTGAGAAATCCTATGCCACCGGGATGATGAACGAGCAACAGTTTAATCAGTTAAGTCAAGCCTTATATAACTACTGTAAAGTAATGAGTGTGCCTAAACTGGGAGCCGCCCCGGTTGTGATCACTGTTCTTACGGGGGGGATAATAACTCTTCTTCTTGCAGCTCTCGGGGAGAGCTTATTGTTGGCTGTGGCCGTAGGCGCCATAGTAATTGCTGTGTTTGCGTTTCTTTTCTGGCTCGCCTACAGATATCGTGCAGGAGCATCAAAAAGGCTTAACTCGTTCCTTGCTGAAGACGGCGGGCGGATGATGATCAGCGACTTTGCCGTTGCTCAGCCTTTTGTGAACGACCAGTTTAGGCTTGGCAGATATTATCTGTATATCAGAAACGGAGCTGTGCTCAAGCTTGACAGCATTGTTGATGTAGTAAGGATAGCAACTCGTTCGGGTGTGGGTTTGAACGTTACTGTTAATGATACGAACGGCAGTATGTCATTTCTCATTTGCAGGTTGCCTATGCTAAATTCCTGGGCAGCGTATGATGAGATACGTAACGCAGTAATGCAAAGGCGTTAGACGATATGAACGCCGAAAACGAATCGCAAGTTAAGTGAAAATTTGCCCTTGTAGACCAATTATATATGGAGTAAAAAACTATGCGAAACAAGTCCAATAAGAAATTTATGTTGTTATCAGCTATAGGTATCTTTATGGTGGTTGATTCGCATACATTCACGGCTTTTAACCTGTTTGGTAATTACATCCCATATAACTCGTTCTTTATGCCGATGTTCGTATTCATATCCGGATATTTTAATAAGGTGGACTCTTCTACTAAGCTTTCGGCTTTTCTGCGGAGAAAGATAAGAACACTGCTCCTGCCGTATCTGGGAATATCCGTGGCTGTATTCGGGCTACAGTGGCTGATCGATCTCTATAAGCTTGGAGAAGTACCTTCCTATCCGCCGGGGTATCTTGTGTATATGCTACAGAGAGTAGTGACTATAGGTGCACCCTATGCACTTGTAACGCCCATGTGGTTCGTGATATCGTTATTCTCAGTTCTTATGGTATATGCAGTCATGAAGAAACGCCTTTTCAGGATCTGGCACAGTTACATCATGTTCCCAATATTTGCCTGTCTTAACCTGCTGGTAGTATATCTGGCGAAGAATATGGATCCGGTCACTCTGGAGAACATCTTGCTTCCTTTAAAGGTGTTGTTTCTGCTTCCGTTTATAGAGCTCGGTATACTCTATAGGGAGTATCTTGAAGGGAAGCACGAGAAACTCTCGGGAGGATGGAAGGTCGGTCTGCTGTTTGCACTTCTTATCGTCAATGTGGTGCGTTCCAACTATATGCCGCTGGCATACGATATCGCTTTTGACAGAATTGATGATCTGTCGGGATTTACGAGCCCCTATATCATTACTCCGCTGATATCTTCCATTATCGGAATAGCATTCTGGCTGACGATTGTAGATCTTCTCGGCAAACCTTTGCAGGAGAGCAGGCTCGTTAACTATATTTCATGTAATACGTTCTGGATAATGGGATTTCAAATAGCGTTCTTCAATGTGCTGAACTGCATACTTATGGCGATTAATGAGAACCTTATTACTTTACCATACTTTAATTCTGAATACTTTATGGAATCCGAATGGTATTATTGGGAAATCAACAGCAATGTAAGATCGATCTACGTTGTCTTTGGCCTATTTGGACCGCTGGTTTTGAAACTATTATATGATAAGATAGTGTCGTCTGTTGTACGGAAAAAGTAAGAGCCGGAAAATGAAACAATTCAATCAAAGAAAAAAAGTTTTTTGGCTTTATTCTTTATATCGGAATAGACAAGGAAGTTTATCTCCATTCTGCGGAAGCTAATTTGGAAACGGGAAGTGATGGGGAATACTTTAACATCGTATTCTGGGACGATGATAGATCGTATTGGATGCAAAGGAAAAGAGATTTTTTTGTTTTAGGTGTTATAATAGTATATTTGGGAGAGGAATATGGATTCTGTAAGTTTCGGGGGGCTTTCAGATTGTATGTCTGTAATCTAAGGGTGTACAGATTTAACAAATATCTACAGGTAAAATCTACATATCTGAACAGAGAACCCGGTTGATTTTTTTCGGACAAACGCATATAATATCATGTATAAAGGGCAAAGCCATCGAAAGGTGGCGGCGCAAAGCTATAGGGACTAATGATGAAATGCGATTGCATACATCAATGTCAGCCAGTTGCGATCATAATTATTACGAGACCGACTTGATATGGCATTATGGAAGCAATTTCATAATGCCATTTTTAGTATATAGATTTTACAAAACAGAAAAGGAGGAAAAACTATGGCTTTAATCGATTGTCCGGAGTGTGGAAAACAGGTATCAGATCAGGCGGCAAGCTGTCCGGGATGTGGTTATCCGATTGCAAGAGCAAATGAACATATGGAAGAGCAGCCTGTAATAAAGAATACGGAACCGTATTCTATGGCAGGAATTCTGGTTGTGGTAATATCCTGTATTGTGGTGGCAGTTTCTACGTTTTTGCCCTTTTTCTCTTATCGTATATTAGGGAGCGAAGGAAGCATCAGTTTCTGGCACGAAGGTGTTATCGGATTAACGATCCTTGGTTTTGTGCTGTTGGCAGCGGAACTGATCGAAATTACGCTGAAGAATAAAAGTGTGGCAAGAGATACTATCATTCTTGGGATTTTGTTTATTGTTGATATAATCCTGCAGTATGTATACAATTCCAAAAGGCTTTCAAGCTATGATACGAGATTTGGTCAAATAAATCTGAGCGGAGTATTGCAGCCGGGAATCGGATTTTACCTGATCGTTCTTGCGAGTATCGGGATGATCACAGCAGGCTTTATTTTGATGGAGAAAAAGAAGAACTGATGCGATCCATTGTCTATACAGCTGCGGATGCAGGGGTGGCGGCTTTTCAGGCCGCCGTTTTTATGTTATAAATGAAAAGTGAGAGGTTATGGCAACAGATCCGCAGAAACATAAAACGGACCATAAACAGCGTAAGAGAAGAACTGCAGGGTTAAGTGAGATCGATATAGGTTAATATCAGAAAGCGGCGGAATTATCGCAGAAAAAACGGCAGTAAATATTCAGAAAATAATTGTTTGTACATGATGTACAAACGGAGCTTTATTATATATACGTTTTTACGCATAGTATGGAAGGGCTGTTTCATATATAATATTGTTAATGGCATACCACTGTGATGCCATACAACAGAACAGTGGCAGACCCGAAGGGGGGCAGTGTAAGAGAGGGGGATCTGACGATGGCAAAGACGAAGAAAAAGCTCTTTTGCGTGATGGTATTGGTAATGACATTCCTGCACTATTATGGTCCGCTGATGGTCTGCGTGGGGTAGATGAATAGAAGCGTGTTGCTGCTGCAACCATGCCGGGCGTTCTGCTTGCAGAACGCCTTTTTGCAAGCAGAACGCTAATTTATCATTTGGGAATGCAAAGATCGGGATTTTACGATACAATAAAGTGAAATAACAAAGAAAGGAATATGGCTTATGAAGATGAGAAACTGTATGGTAAACGGTTTGGCAATGCTGCTGCTGGTCGGGGCATTTGGCAGTCCTGCGCTGCGGACGGAAGCAGCCGGCGAAGAAACGGTGCGGTCCGAAGGGACAGACGGACTCTATGCATCCGGTCAGGAGATAAAGGATTCTCCGGAATGGGTAAGCGCTCTGCCTTCGGCGCAGAGTGGAGATGTGACGCAGCTTTTTATCGTGGCAGGTGCAGGCGCGGATAAGACAACGGCAACGATATCGATGCATGAACGGGCTGCGGACGGCACCTGGAAAGAAGTACTGTCAACGCCCGGATATGTTGGGAAAAACGGACTTTGTCTGGATGCGGATCATAAAGAAGGCTGCGGCCAGACACCGGTCGGCACCTATAGATTTAATAAAGCGTTTGGCATCGCTGCAGATCCGGGGTGCGCGATCCCCTATGTACAGGTAGATCAAAATACCTATTGGTCCGGGGATATGCGTAACGGCAGACACTATAATGAGATGGTGGATATCCGGGATTATCCGGATCTGGATATGGCGAACAGCGAGCATATCATTGACTATAAGTATCAATACCAGTATTGCCTGAACATCAGCTTTAATGCAGATGGTACGGCGGGCAGGGGATCAGCGATCTTCCTGCATTGCTTTGGCCCGGAAAATCCGTATACCGGTGGCTGTGTGGCTGTGCCTGAGAACATTATGAAACTGATCATGCAGAGAGTAAAGGCAGATTGCGTTGTGGTCATCGATACCAAGGAGCATCTGATGAATCCGGCATCTGCGGCAGCGGCGGATCCGAATTATATCCTGGAATGGAACCCGTCTTCGGTTGCGATGCAGTCTTTGACAGCTTATGTTAATGCGGTAACAGATGTGCGTTCAAAGGACTTTATCCCGGTGCAGGACCGTATTGCCGTATTTGATATGGACGGGACGCTTACATGCGAAACCTATTTTACCTATTATGATACCTGCATGTTTATAGACTATTGTCTGAAGGATCATCCGGAAAGGGTATCGGATGAACTGAAAGCAGCTGCTCTGGAGATCAAACCCGGATATACGGCCGGAGAGGAGCTTGCCAGAAATTTCGCAAAAGCCTATGCGGGGATGACAGTGGACGAGCTTTATGATTATGCCGTGGAATTCGGAAAGAAGCCGACGGACAGTTTCAACAATATGCGCTATATCGACGGTTTTTACCTTCCGATGGTTGAAGTGGTAAAATACCTGTATGATAACGGCTTCACGATCTATGTTGTAAGCGGAACGGAACGGACTACTACCAGAGCCATCGTGGCAAATTCACCGATCGCACCCTATGTTTCGCCGGCACATGTGATCGGTACGGAATTTGAGGTGAAGGTACGCGGCTACGAAAATGTCGCTTCCAATATGGACTTTAAGTATAACGATGGTGATGAGCTTGTGCTGACCGGAGGTTTTGTTCAAAAGAACCTGAATGCAAATAAAGCAATCTGGATCGAGCGCGAGATCGGACAGCGTCCGGTGCTGGCATTCGGAAACAGCGGGAGCGATACCAGCATGATGAATTATGTGCTGGATTCGGAAAATCCCTATCCTTCTGCGGCATTTATGGTGGTTGCGGATGATAACGCGCGGGAATGGGGCATGCAGAATTGGGAAGAAAAAGCGGCGCAATATGTGAAGCAGGGATACATCCCGATCTCGATGCAAAATGATTTCCTGCGCATCTATCCGGAAGGCATAACCAAATCGGGTGTGCAGTATATCGAACCGCAGGCAATCGGAGGTTCGGGAACGGCGGATCTTAAAGATGCTGCCTGAGCTGAGCTGTATACCGAAGGGCAGCTCAAATAAAGATTTCAGGGGAAAGAAAGATGGAAGAATTTTACATTGATTGTGACGGGATCCGGTTGCATGCAAAGCTGGATAAACCGGACGGTGCGGAAAAATGTCCGCTGTGCATTCTGATCCACGGGTTTACCGGGAATATGGAAGAAGAACACCTGACGACTACGCAGAAGGCGATGAACGATGCGGGCGTTGCGGTGCTGCGGGCAGAGATGTACGGGCACGGAGGCAGTGACGGGGAGTTTCGCAGCCACACGTTGTACAAATGGGTGACGAATGCATTGGCAGTCGTTGCGTATGCAAAGAAACTGGATTTTGTGACAGACCTGTATCTGTGCGGGCATTCGCAGGGCGGTCTGCTGACGATGCTGGTCGGCGGTATGTGCGCGGATGATCTGAAGGCGATCATTCCGATGTCGCCGGCATGGATGATCCCGGAATTTGCGAGACAGGGGACATTGCTGGGAACGGAGTTTGATCCGCAGCACATTCCGGATGTGCTGCAGACCTGGGAGCACACACTGGATGGCGATTATATCCGGGTGGCCCAGACGATCCATGTGGAAGATGAGATCGCAAGATACAACGGGCCGGTACTGATCGTGCACGGCGCATCCGACAGTGTGGTTCCTTATGGGTATGTGGAAAAAGCGGTATCCCTGTATAAAAATGCGACGCTGGTGGCCATCTCCGGAGCCGATCATTGTTACGGCGGATATCTGGATGAACTGTATACGGCGATCTACGAATTTTTCAGGAAGAGGTGAATGGTATGGCATGGTTTGTTGTTCCGATGGCGATCGCGGGAGCGGGATATGCGGCAAAAAGATTTCATGAGAACAGGATCGTCACCTGTTCCTGCTGCGGGAAGCAAAGCAGGAATAAGAATTTTGAACGTTATGAGTTTATGGGAGCAAGAGAGGAGCGTTTTGCGAACTACTGGCTCCGCAAACATGATCCGATCTGTAAAAAGTGCGGCCAGCTGATCGAAGAGACCTACAAGATCGTGTTAAAGAAGGTGGAAGATGTAGAGGCATATCCGATCGGATATAAAGGGGATGAATATGCAGAGCGGATCACAGGTAAAGTACCGGTCACACTGGACAGTGAGGGGACATCGGAGGAAGACGCTTTGTACCAGTTGAAGATCAATGCAGTCCTTCATCACTGTGATACGGTCATCGATATTTACTATGATGACAGGTCGTATGACGGCCCTTATCCGTATACCAGATATATCGCAAAAGGAACGGCGTATGTTTCGGAAAAAACGGGGAATGACCACCGGATCTTTACCGGGCCGGATTCACTGCGCGGGTTTATAAAGAAAAACAGCGACTGAAAGGCGGGGCGGACACCCGGATCGGAAACCACTGTGATACGTTCACAGTGGTTTTCTGCATTGAAGCGGGCCGGATTCTGTGCTATAATGATAACGTTGTTTATCGAATTCTTGTCACAGATTGAAAGGAGTCAGGATCATGAAATTCTATCGTTGTGAAACCTGTGGAAACATCATCACCAAAGTAAACGACAGCAAAGTGCCTGTGGTATGCTGTGGGGCACCGATGAAGGAACTGGTACCCGGTGCGACGGACGGGGCTTTTGAAAAGCATGTGCCTGCGGTTACTGTGGATGGGAATACAGTGAAGGTGCAGATCGGTGAGGTGGAACACCCGATGATCGAGGCTCATTATATCCAGTTCGTTGCGTTGGAAAGCAAAAACGGCTGCCAGATCAAATATCTGAAACCGGAGGAGAAGCCGGCAGCGGAATTTGCGCTGACTGATGGTGATGCTGCCGTGGCGGTATATGAGTATTGCAATCTGCATGGACTGTGGGTGAAGGAACTTTAAAAGGATATGAAAATACTATTTTCGAACTTTTTGAGTTATGACTGGATCATCTTTGTGATGGCGGCAGTGAATGCCGTGGTCTTTTTTCTTGCCTGGAAGAAGGCGCGTGCCCTGTATGAGAGCGTGGCGCCCAGGATCAATATCTCCTCGGGAAATGCAGAGGCAGCGATCGCACAGGCACAGGAAAACAGTACCTATTTCAGTCTGTATGAGAAGTGGCAGAAAGCGGAATTCTTTTATACATTGTTCTGCAATCTGACCGGGATATTTACCCTGTTGGGGATTCTCGGAACCGTGATCTCCCTGCTGCATCTGGTAGACAGCAGCGCGGATCTGACGGGCGAGTTTATGGGAGCATTGACTTCTACACTGTGGGGTATTATTTTTACGATCGTTTTTAAGCTGGTAGATTCCGGTATTTCCTTCCATCTGGATATGGGGGAGCGCATCACGGAACTGATCCAGATGCGGGAATACGAGGGGACGCAGAAAAAAGCGGAAAGCAAAACGGAGATGGTGCAGGCAGTACAATGCGTCAAGAAGCACGAAACACCGGCGCCGGAGAAAGCTGTAACGGATGCGGAAAACGTCCCGGTGGCAGAGCGGGCGACCGAGGAGGCGCAGGAGAAGACGGCTGCTGCAGAAGATACTGAGGAGACTACAGAAGCGGCGACTGAGCCGGATGCGGCTGCATCGGATGCCGGTACGGCGGATCCCGATAATGCAGCGGTAACGGAGACAGTACAGGCGGCGGAGGCGCAGAGCGGGGATGAAGAAGCGTAACCGGTCCATAACTGCAGATCTGACACCTCTTTTGGACGTGATCTTTATCCTGCTGTTTCTGATCCTGATCCGGAATGCCGAAGCAGTGGATGCGAAAGCGGCGGAAGCGGAAGAAAAGATCGCAGAAGCGGAGGCACAGATCGCGGAAGCAGAGGCGATGCAGGAGGCATTACAGGGGCAGCTGACGGAATATGAGTCCCTGCTTGCGGATGCCGAAGTCTTTTATATCAGCATCCTGCCGGAGGAAAACGGGCGGACCATTCAGGTGATCCGCGACAACAGTACGGAAAGTTTTCATTATGACTGGGACAGTACCGATGCGGCATGGCAGTTTTTGCAGGAAAGTGTGGGTGCAAAGACGGAGCGTGCAGGGGAAGGGAAGCAGATCTTTCTGGTATTTACCTATGACGGGACGAAACTATACCAGAGTGATTTTGAGATGGTGTCGGAAGTGTTGAAGACGGCCGGCCACAAAGATAATGTGTTTGTGCAATACCGCGAGACGGTTGCACAATAAGTTATAACAGGGGAGGATAGTAACATGGCAGATCAGGAAAAAGCCGAAAAGAAAGAGGCAAAAAGGGATAAAAAGAAGAAAAAGAGCAAAGCGGGCTTATTGCTTATCCTGCTTCTGATTTTATTACTGATCGGGCTGGGACTGAACTTTGGGCTGGGCGGTCTCGGTGGTCTTTTACCGGGGAGTGCGTCGACAGTACCGGCGCAGTCGCAGGCGGAGCAGCCGACGCCGGCAGAACAGGAACAGCCGACACCGGAGACGAAGGCACTGGGCTCCGGGGAGACGACCGGACCGTATGTGATCGCTGTGGGTGAGAACGGCATCACGCTGGATGGTGAGGCCGTGACGATCGAGAAACTCACCGAGGCAGTGGGCAATCTGCCGGAAGGGGCAGAGCTGGTACTGAAGGATGAGCATGCGGTGGTAGCGGATTACAGCAGTGTAAAAGCAGTGCTGGATGCGGCAGGCCTGAGCTATTCTGAGGAAAAGTAAAGAATGGTGATCGTATTACGTGTGATCTGCATATTGGCGTCTGCGTTTCTGATCGCATCGCTGATCGCGATCAATCGTCGGGAGACATCTCCCATTCAAAAGGGATTAAATTTTACCGGACTGGCAGCTGCCGTGGTGATCGGCAGCGCCCTGATCGGTCTGGGGGCAAAGGATACGGGAACTATGGAAGTGTCGGCTATACTGGAAGGAGCCGGCCAGACCATGTTTGTTGTGGCCCTTGCCTTTTTTTCGATACGATCCTGCGGAATGAAGATGGGACGCACAGCGGAGGTGGCGCTGCTGGCTTACCTGGTGCTGAATGTGAACCTGCTCCTGTTTTTGGGACGGTCCATGGAGACCGGGGCTGTTTTTTATTTCCGGCAGCAGGAGAACGGAGCCTTCGGCGTGCTGTACTACTACACGGGGATCTGTAATGCCTTGATCTGCGAGCTTGCTTTTCACATCACTTTCAACAATTATTGCAACAAAAAACTGGAGACCAATCAGGGCGCCAAGTGGATTGCCGTAAGCAACCTGATCCCGGCATTCGGGATCCTGCTTCTGTTTCTGGTACGGCAGCTGCTTCCGGCGTATTCCCTGCTGCCGGTGGTGATCGCGGCGACATGGATCGCGGTTGTGGTGATCGTTTACCGTTACCGCATGTTTGACTCCCTGCAGATGGCGCGGGACGATATCATCGAGACGATCGAAGAGGGGTTCGTCGTGATCGATGCCCTGGAACGCATCCTGTTTGTCAACGAGCGGGCCAAGGAGATCTTTCCGCAGCTGAGCATGGAAGGCTACCAGGAGGCGATCGTCTCCCGGCTGCAGCGTTCGGACAAGACGGAGATCGAGGCAAACGGACGGCAGTACCAGATCTCACTGGTACCCTTTTATGACAAGGAGACCTACAAAGGTACCACGATCTGGATCAACGATAAAACTGAGGAGCATGAGTTCACCAACACGCTGATCGAACTGAAGGAAGAAGCAGAAAAAGCCAACCAGGCAAAATCGGTTTTCCTTGCCAATATGAGTCACGAGATCCGTACGCCTATGAACGCCATCATCGGTATGACGGAGCTGATCTTAAACGACAACATCAACAGTAAGGTGGAGGAAAACGCCAACAACATCCGCAGCGCCAGCAATACGCTGCTTTCCATCATTAACGGGATCCTGGACTTTTCCAAGATCGAGACCGGCAAGGTGGAATCGGCCGAGACAGAATACAACCTGGGGCTGGTGCTGAAGGATATCTGCAACATGGTGGGCGTGCGTCTGGCGGATAAGAATGTGGAACTTATTGTGCATGTGGAGGAGGATCTTCCCCGGATGTTTCTGGGAGATGAGACACAGGTGCGGCAGATCTACTCCAATATCCTGACCAATGCTGCAAAATACACCAGCCGCGGATACATCCGGCTGAATGTGGGCTGGGAGGCCAGGAACGGGCAGGCCTTTGTGAAGGTTTCCGTGGAAGATACCGGTAAGGGTATCCGCGAGGAAAGCCTGCCGACGTTGTTTGACAGTTTCCAGCGCGCGGATATGATCACGAACCGTACCATTGAAGGTACGGGACTCGGACTGGCCATCTGCAAGCGTCTGGTGGAAGGAATGGGCGGTCAGATCTCCGTTAAGAGTACTTATGGGATCGGCAGCGTGTTTTCTTTTACCTATTATCAGAAGGTGGCAGACGATACCCCGATGGGGAATTATGACTATCTGGAACTGCCGGCGCAGCCGGAGCATGAACGCAAGAGTTTCATTGCGCCACTGGCAAAGATCCTGGTGGTCGATGACAATATCACAAATATCAAGGTGGCGCGCGGTATCCTGACCATGTACCAGGTGCGTGTGGATACGGCGATGAGCGGGCAGGAGTGCCTGGAGAAGATCGAAAAGAACAATTACCATATGATCCTGATGGACCAGATGATGCCGGAGATGGATGGTATCGAGACGACGGCGCTGATCCGCAAGCACAAGGATCCGGGCATCCGTAATCTGACGATCATCGCGCTTACGGCAAATGCGATCAGCGGCACCCGGGAGATGTTCCTGCAGAACGGCTTTCAGGAGTATATCTCGAAACCGATCGCGCTCTCCAGCATGGAGGCAATCCTGAAGAAATTCCTGCCGCCGGAGATCATCCACTATGTGGATAAAGAAAGCGATGAGTTCGACTACAGCGATGTACAGATCGATCTGCCGAATGTGGATGTGGCAGCGGGACTTAAGAACTATGGCGGTGACAAGGGACGGTACCTGCAGATCTTAAAGTACATCTGCGACGACGGACCGGGGCACGTACAGCGCATCCGGGACTGCCTGGAATCCCAGAGTTACCGGCAGTATATTTTTGAGGTGCATGCACTGAAGGGCCTGATGGCCGGGATCGGCGCAGGGCAGCTTTCCGAGCTGGCGCGTCTGCAGGAATACGCAGGGCGTGACGGCAAGATCGAGATCATCGAGCGGGAAGGTGAGTTTTTGATCTCGCAGTACGAAAAGATGCTCGAGTCTATCCGGGAGGCATTGGATAATGCAGGCATGCTGCGCGAGGAGATCATACAAATCCGTGAAGAGGAACTGACCTGGGAGGAATTTTCCAACATGCTGCATTCCCTGCAGGGCAGTCTGGAACTGCTCGAGCAGTCGGAGGCGGCGCGCAAGATCGACAACCTGCTCACCTACCCGCTGGATACCGGTATCCGCCGGCAGCTGCTGGAGGTGAAGAAGGCGGTTGCGGATTTTGAATATGATGAGGCGATGGAACTGATCAGACTGCTGTATTAATAGGAACATTCGAAAGGGGGAAAGACATGCAGGATTCCAAGGAAAGCGTAACGGAAAAACTGAACAAGTACCGGGCAGATGTGGAAGAACTCTCACGATATCTGGGCTGGCTGGAATCGAAGAAGGGCCAGGATATGACCCGTTCGGTGGATCCCACGGAAGGCAAGGGCAATACGATCAAGGTGCCGGTCTATGATTCTACGCTTTTGGGCTTTATCAAAAAGGCGCAGAAGACGGCATTTGTGACGAAAAATTATGTCTATGTCTACCGGCGGTATCATCTGCAGACGCCGGAAGACGAGCATAAGCTGATCGACAGGACGCAGATCATGGAGATCGAGAACCTGGGGGCCATCCTTTCCAGTTACGTTCTGCGCGGAATGACAAAGGGAACCGTATGGAACGAGGGTGTGCAGAACGGCGTGCTCTGGCATACGGTCAGTAAAATGAAGGAGCTGGTGGACTTCTGGACGGCATAAGAAAAAAATATGCCGGACAGAGGGAGAAAGAAGTCCCCTTGCCATGCATTGAAAAAGGGGATATAATAAACTCTGTGTGTCTGTTGAGCCACGGGGACGGTTCTTGTGGCAGGTTTTTGCAAAACGAGCCACAAGAACCGTCCCCATGGCTCAACAATAGTGTATCAACATTAAAGAAAGAGGAAAAAAATGAGCGGCGTTAAGCGTATCTACGTAACCAAGAAACCGGAGTATGCGGTAAAGGACAAGGAACTGAAGCACGAGATCAAAGGCTATCTCGGCATCAAGGGCCTGGAGAGTGTAAAGGTCTATATCCGCTATGATGTGGAGAATATCTCCGATGAGGTGTTGGAACAGGCCTGCAAGACTGTCTTTTCCGAACCGCCTGTTGATCTCCTGTACCGGGAAGAGATCGAGATCCCGGCAGGCGGCAGGGTATTCGGTGTGGAGTATCTGCCGGGCCAGTACGACCAGCGTGCCGATTCTGCAGAACAGTGCATCCGCTTCTTAAAGGAAGATGAAGCGCCGATCATTCACACGGCGGTGACCTATGTGATCACCGGCGATATTTCGGATGATGAGTTTGCGCGTATCAAAGCGCACTGCATCAATCCGGTGGATTCCCGTGAGACCGGTCTGGAAAAGCCGGCCACACTGGTAACGGAATACGACGAGCCGGCAGATGTCAAGATCTTTGACGGCTTCTCGACGATGAACGAGAGCGACTTAAAAGACCTGTATGATTCTCTGGGGCTGGCTATGACCTTCAAGGACTTCCAGCACATCCAGAACTATTTCGCAGGGGAGGAGCACCGAGATCCGTCCATGACCGAGATCCGTGTGCTGGATACCTACTGGTCCGACCACTGCCGTCATACCACCTTTGCAACGGAATTGAAGGATGTCTCCTTTGCGGACGGTTATTACCGCACCCCGCTGGAGACCAGCTATATGAGCTACCTGGACACCAGAGAAGAGCTGTACAAGGGCAGGGATGACAAGTTTGTCTGCCTGATGGATCTGGCGCTGATCGCTATGAAGAAGCTGCGTCACGACGGCGTGCTGACCGATATGGAAGAGTCTGACGAGATCAACGCATGCTCCATCGTGGTACCGGTAGAGATCACCCCGGGAGACGGCACCAATCCGTACACCGAAGAGTGGCTCATCAGCTTTAAGAATGAGACGCACAACCACCCGACCGAGATCGAGCCCTTCGGTGGCGCTGCGACCTGTCTTGGCGGCGCGATCCGCGATCCCTTGTCAGGACGTTCCTATGTATATCAGGCCATGCGTATTACCGGCGCGGCAGACCCGCGTGTGCCGGTAGCAGATACATTAAAGGGCAAGCTGCCGCAGAAGAAACTGGTGCGCGGCGCGGCTCACGGCTATTCTTCCTACGGTAACCAGATCGGTCTGGCAACGGGCTATGTTAAGGAAGTATACCATCCAAACTATGTGGCAAAGCGTATGGAGATCGGTGCCGTTATGGGCGCTGCTCCGAGAAAGAATGTAATGCGTCTGACTTCCGATCCGGGGGATATCATCATCCTGCTTGGCGGCCGTACCGGCCGTGACGGCTGTGGCGGTGCTACCGGATCTTCCAAGGTACATACCGAGCAGTCCATTGAAGTGTGCGGCGCTGAGGTGCAGAAGGGTAATGCGCCGACGGAGCGTAAGCTGCAGAGACTCTTCCGCAGACCGGAAGTGAGCAAACTGATCAAGAAATGTAACGACTTTGGTGCCGGCGGTGTATCCGTTGCCATCGGTGAGCTGGCAGACGGTCTGACCGTAGATCTGGACAAGGTGCCGAAGAAATATGCCGGTTTGGACGGTACGGAACTGGCGATCTCCGAATCCCAGGAGCGTATGGCAGTGGTCATCGATCCGAAGGATGTTGCGGAATTTATGAAATATGCAGACGAGGAAAATCTGGAGGCAACGGAAGTGGCCGTTGTGACCAAGGAGCCGCGTCTGGTGTTGCAGTGGAGAGGCAAGGATATCGTAAATCTCTCCAGAGCGTTCCTGGATACCAACGGTGCACATCAGGAGTGCACCGTTTCCGTGGATATTCCGGAAGAGGATGAGAACCCGCTGAAGAAAGTGGCCTCCGAAAAGGCAGCAGAAGATCTGGAGAAGGGTGATGAGAAGGCAGCATGGCTGGATGTCATCTCTGATCTGAATGTCTGCTCCCAGAAGGGCCTGGTGGAAATGTTTGATGCTTCCATCGGCGCTGCAAGTGTATTTATGCCGTATGGCGGTAAATATCAGCTGACCGAGACCCAGACCATGGTGGCGAAGCTGCCTATGTCCGGCACGGATTCTTCCGATACCGTGACCATGATGAGCTACGGTTTTGATCCGTATCTGTCCAGCTGGAGCCCGTACCACGGAGCAATCTACGCAGTACTGTCTTCGATCGCCAAGATCGTGGCAGCCGGCGGTGAGCACAAGAAGATCCACTTCACATTCCAGGAGTACTTCCGCAGAATGACCGAGGATCCGTCACGCTGGAGCCAGCCGTTTGCGGCACTGCTGGGTGCCTTTGACGCACAGCTCGGCTTTGGTCTGGCATCCATCGGCGGTAAGGATTCTATGTCCGGTACCTTCAATCACATCGATGTACCGCCTACATTGGTAAGCTTTGCGGTAGATGTGGCAACGCAGGATCAGATCATCACACCGGAGTTTAAGACCGCAGGCGATGCACTGGTACTGTTCTCCGTACCGAAGGATGAATATGATATCCCGGTCTACAAAGAGACCATGGAAGTATTTGACGCGGTGACCAGGCTGATCCGCGAAGGTAAGGTAAAGGCTGCGTATGTGCTGGATGCCAACGGTATCCCGGCAGCGGTAGCCAAGATGGGCTTTGGTAACGGCTTGGGCGCAGAAATCTCCGATGAAGTAACGACCGAGGAGCTGTTTGCAAACCGCATCGGCGATATCATCGTGGAAATGGCAGAAGCAGATGCCGATGCTCTGGCAGCAGACGATGCTTACGACGAGATCAGCACAAACATCTGGAAGATCGGTAAGGTGACTGACGGCGCGTTTGTACACGGTGCCGTAAAGGTAGAGCAGGCAGAAGCACTGCAGAACTGGAAAGAGCCGTTGAACCGCGTATTCCCGGCAGTTTCCGGTGAGGCAGAAGATAAAGAAGTTGAGTTTAAGGACTTTGCAGCGAAAGAGATCCATGTCTACAAGAATAAAGTGGCGAAACCGACCGTATTCATTCCGGTATTCCCGGGTACGAACTGCGAATACGACAGCGCAAGAGCCTTTGAGAGAGCCGGGGCAAAGCCGGTGGTAAGAGTATTTAAGAACCGCAGCGCAGAAGATATCCGCGAATCGGCAGAGCTTTTTGCAAAAGAGATCGCGCAGGCGCAGATCATTATGTTCCCGGGCGGCTTCTCTGCAGGTGATGAGCCGGACGGCAGCGCGAAGTTCTTTGCTACGGCATTTAGAAACGAGAAGCTGAAGGAAGCGGTAACCGCACTGTTGCAGGAGCGTGACGGTCTGGCACTGGGCATCTGCAACGGTTTCCAGGCGCTGATCAAACTGGGACTGGTACCTTACGGTGAGATCGTGGGACAGACGGAAGAGAGCCCGACACTGACCTTCAACACCATCAACCGCCACATCTCCAAGATGGCGTATACCAGAGTGGTATCGAACCTGAGCCCGTGGCTGCAGAAGGCAGAGCTGGGCGGGGTGTACACCTCGGCAGCATCCCACGGAGAGGGACGTTTCGTGGCACCGGCCGATGTACTGAAGAAGCTGTATGAGAACGGACAGATTGCGACGAGATACTGTGATCCGGAAGGCCGTGTGACCATGGACGAAGAGTGGAACATCAACGGTTCCATCGGCGCTGTGGAAGGTATCACTTCGCCGGACGGCAGATGCTTCGGCAAGATGGCGCACGCAGAGCGTCGTGACGACCACGTGGCGATCAACATCTACGGCGAGCAGGATCTGAAGATCTTCGAGTCCGGTGTGGCATACTTTTTATAAAAACTGAATGACGGGGGTGACGGAATGCTGATTCGGGAAGAACTGGAAAAAGCGGAGCGTGAGAATTTAAGTCCTTATGCGACGCTCAGTGAAAATTCCAAAGGAAGAGAGCGGGAGGAAGAGCAGTGCGACATCCGTCCTGTCTTTTCCCGTGACCGTGACAGGATCGTGCATTCCAAAGCCTTCCGACGATTAAAAGATAAAACACAGGTATTTTTGAATCCCGAAGGGGATCATTACCGCACGCGTCTGACGCATACCTTAGAGGTGGCACAGATTGCCAGGACTATTGCCAGAGCGCTTCGTATGAACGAGGAACTGGTGGAGGCTATTGCCCTGGGCCATGACCTGGGGCATACGCCTTTCGGACATGCGGGCGAGCGTGCACTCCAGGAAGTGTGTCCGCTTGGCTTCCGGCACAATGAGCAGAGCGTACGTGTGGTAGACGTGCTGGAGCGTGACGGTGAGGGACTGAACCTGACCTGGGAAGTGCGCGACGGCATGGAGCATCACCAGTTGCGCGGCAAGCCTTCCACTTTAGAGGGCAAGATCGTACGGTATTCGGATAAACTGGCTTATATTCATCACGACATGGACGATGCCATCCGGGCACAGGTGCTCACGGATGCGGATGTGCCCAGAGCCATCGGCAACGTGCTGGGCTATACCACCAGGGAACGGCTGGACCACCTGATCCACAATGTGATCTCTACCAGCCGGGATAAGAATGATATCCTGATGACGCCGGAAGTGGAGTGGGCGATGACGGAGATGCGCGAGTTTATGTTTGAGCGTGTCTATCAGAATCAAATTGTAAAGGCCGAAGAGAGTAAGGCGGAATCACTGGTAAAGACGCTTTATGCGTATTTTGTGAGCCATCATAACGAAATGCCGGCAGAATTCCAGCATCTGATGGAGCGCGGAGAGAGCGTGGAACGCGTAGCCTGCGATTATATCGCATCCATGACGGATCATTTCGCCATCGCAAAGTATGAGGAGATTTATATCCCGAAATCCTGGCATGGCTGATATTGACGGTAGGTATTAAGAAAATGATGATTTCGCCCGATATAAAAAGCGAAGTGCGTGACCGGAATGATATTGTGGATATCATTTCTTCGTATGTACATCTGAAGAGGCATGGAAACAATTATACGGGACTGTGCCCGTTCCATAATGAGAAAACGCCGTCGTTTTCCGTGAATCAGAGAGATCAGTATTTCTATTGTTTTGGCTGCCACGCAGGCGGCGATGTATTTACGTTTTTGCAAAAATACGAGAATATGACGTTCCCGGAGGCGCTGAAGTTCCTGGCGGACCGGGCGGGGATCACGCTTCCCGAGGTCGAGATGACCGAGGAAATGAAGCGGAATTTAAGCCGGAAAAACCGGATCTTTGATGCACTGAAGGCAGCAGAAAACTTCTTTTACCAGCAGCTGCGCTCCGAACGCGGTGAATTGGGAAAAAAGTATTTTGATTCCAGGCAGCTGACGGAAGAGACACTGCATAGATTTCATCTGGGATATTCGCTGCAATACAGTGACGCGCTGGTCAATTACCTGCGGAAAAAGGGGTTTCCGGATGATATCATCTTAGACGCCGGCCTGGCGGGTTTTTCGGAACGCGACGGGCTGTATGATAAATTTACCAACCGCGTGATGTTTCCGATCTATGATCAGGCGGGCAAGGTGATCGGTTTCGGCGGACGTGTGATGGGGGATGCAAAACCCAAATACTTAAACTCCCCGGAAACCGCTTTTTTTGAAAAACGAAAGAATCTGTACGGCCTGCAGCTGGCGAGATCATCCAAGGCCAAACAGTTTATCCTCTGCGAGGGCTATATGGATGTGATTTCCATGCATCAGGCCGGTTTTACACAGGCGATCGCTTCTCTCGGAACGTCCTTTACTCCGGAACAGGCGATGCTGCTCAAGCGTTTTGAGCGGGATATCTATCTGGCCTATGACAGTGACGGCGCGGGTACCGAAGCGGCATTGCGCGCCATCGGGATCCTGCGGCAGACCGGAATGGTGGCCAGAGTGATCAGCATGCAGCCCTATAAGGATCCGGATGAGTTTATCAAAAATCTCGGAGCGGAGGAATATCAGAAACGGATCGATGAAGCGGAGAATGGATTTTTGTTTGAGATCCGTATTCTGCGAAGGGATTACAGGATCGATGATCCTGCGGAGAAGACGAAGTTTGAGACGGAAGTGGCAAAAAAACTCTGTGTCTTTTCCGAAGAACTGGAGAGAGAAAATTATCTGAATGCGGTAGCGGAACAATACGGCATTCCGAAAGACAGCTTAAAGAAGCGGGTGATCAGCGAGGCGGCAAGAGGGGGACTGAAGACCGCGCAGGAACGGGTGCAGATCCGTCCGGTGAATGCGGAGAAAAAGTCCGGTGCGGAAGAACACGCAAGGTACGCCCAGCGATTACTGCTGACATGGCTGAATGAGGATAAGAGCTGTTTCGCACGCGTGCGGGAATATATTTCCGCAGAAGATTTTACCGATCCCCTGTATCGTAAGATCGCGGAAAAAATGTTCGCGGATCTGGAAGCGGGGGTGTTCCGGCCGGTTGAGATCATTGGCATGTTTGATGAGGTCGAGGATCAGGAGGCGGCAAGCGAAGTGTTTCAGACCAAGCTCGCGACGGAAGTGGCAAAGGAAGATAAAGAAAAGGCTTTGCGTGACATTGTGTTGCGTGTAAAGCAGGACAGCTTTGACCGGCTTTCGGGCAGTCTGGGATCAGATGTGAGCGCTTTGAACCGCGTGGTAGAAGGAAAACATATCCTCGAAAAACTGCGAAGGATCGAACGGATTTAACGGATCTAAATTGCTATTAGGAGGTTTTTACAAAACTATGGCAGCAAAGAAAACTACGGAAAAGAAGGTTGAAAAGACGGAAATGAAGGAAGAAAAGAAGGCAACAGCGAAGAAGGCGGCAGAGAAGACGGGCGACACGAAAGAAAAAGCCGTTAAGAAGGCGGAAGCAGAAGAAAAGAAGACGGCGAAAGATACAGAGAAGAAGGCAGCAAAGAAACCCGCAGAAGCGAAAAAGCATGCGGATGAGAAGGATGAGCAGGCACAGGCAGAAGAAAACGAGGCGCTGATCCAGGCGCAGATCGATGAGCGCCTGAAGAACCTGCTGAACAAATCCAAGAAGAACGGTTATGTCGAGTACAAGCAGGTAATTGATGCATTTTCCGAGTTTAATCTGGATGCACAGCAGTTTGACCGCATCTGGGATGCTTTGGACAAGAACCGCATCGTGCTGCGCGTCGAGGAAATGGATGACGACGATATCCCTGAGGATGAGCTTGCTCTGGAAGAAGAGGAAGAGATCGCACTGGATATGGAAAGCCTTGAAGAAGGCGTCATCGACAGCAACGTGAACATGGAAGATCCGGTACGTATGTACTTAAAGGAGATCGGACGTGTGCCGCTGCTTTCCGCAGAAGAAGAGATCGAGCTGGCAAAGAAAATGGAGGCCGGTTTCGAAGCCGCGCAGAAGAACGAAGAGTTTGCGGAGAAGCGCGCCGCACTGCAGAAGCAGGTGGATGACGGCAAGAAAGTGCAGGAAACCAAAAAGAAGATCGAAGAGCTGGATAAGAAGATTGCGGAGAACCAGCGCAAGATCGATATCGGCAAGCGCGCCGGGCAGGATCTGTCCCAGGCAAACCTGCGTCTGGTAGTAAGTATTGCAAAGCGATATGTAGGACGAGGCATGCTGTTTCTGGATCTGATCCAGGAAGGCAATCTCGGTCTGATCAAAGCGGTAGAAAAGTTTGATTACCGGAAAGGGTATAAGTTCTCCACATACGCAACATGGTGGATCCGTCAGGCCATCACCAGAGCCATCGCGGACCAGGCAAGAACCATCCGTATCCCGGTACATATGGTAGAGACGATCAACAAGATCATCCGTATCAACCGTCAGCTTTTGCAGGAGCTGGGGCGCGAGCCGTCTCCGTCCGAGATCGCGGAGCGCATGGATATGCCGGAAGACCGTGTGCGTGAGATCTTAAAGATCTCCCAGGAGCCGGTTTCTCTGGAGACCCCGATCGGTGAAGAGGAAGACAGTCATTTGGGCGATTTCATCCCGGATGACAATATGCCGGTACCGGCTGATGCAGCGGCATTTACCATGCTGCGTGAACAGCTGGATGAGATCCTGGATACCCTGACTGACAGGGAACGCAAGGTGCTGACACTGCGGTTCGGTCTGATCGACGGCAGAGCACGTACACTCGAAGAAGTAGGAAAAGAGTTTAATGTTACCCGTGAGCGTATCCGTCAGATTGAAGCAAAGGCGCTGCGTAAGCTGCGTCATCCGACCAGAAGCAAACGGATCAAGGATTATCTGGAGTAATGATAAAGTTATCAAAACGATTGGAGGCACTGTGCCGGTTATGTATTGCCCCCACGCAGAGCGTGGGGGAGCCCGCGCCGGCTTTGAGGCGCTTCAGGGATTTGCCGTCAGGCAAATCTACCGAATCTGCCGGCTCAGTAGCCGCTGATGTGGGGTGTGATCATGGCTATCTGTCCATCCGTCTGATCCAGGAAGGTCGATTTGAAAAGATGCTGGCGATGGATCTGCGGGAAGGTCCCCTGGCGGCGGCCAAAGAGCATGTGGCGGAAGCGGGGCTTTCAGAACACATCGAGTGCCGGCTTTCGGATGGCTTGCGGGCAATGCGCCCCGGCGAAGCCGACAGCATGATCTGCGCCGGTATGGGCGGTCCCCTGATGCAGCGGATCCTGGAGCAGGATATTGATAAGGTGCGGCAGATGAAACAGCTCGTACTGCAGCCGCAGTCGGATATTGCGCAGTTTCGCCGCTGGCTGAGGGAAAACGGTTTTGTGATCGCTGCCGAGGATATCGTGTTTGAGGATGGGAAGTATTATCCGATGATGCGGACAGTTACGGGGGCGCCGGAGAGGATAGGTTCGGAGAAAGAAAATGTTTCTCCGGAGCAGGACACAGATCCGGAACTGGCGGATGCTTTCGGGCCGCTTTTGCTGATACAGCGGCATCCGGTTTTGCTGGAATACTTAAAGCAGCGTGACGGCTTTGTATCTGAAGCATTGGATCAATTAGACAAAGCGCAGCGTGCAGGCAGTGACGAACGGCGCGCACAGCGTATGGAAGAATTGCAGCAGGAGAAGGAGCTGATATATAGAGCGATGGCTCTATACTAAGGCTTCCCTTTGTGGGGAAGACAAGTGCTGAAAGTAGTGTTTCCTAAGAGGAGGATACCACATGACACTTGGCGAGATCATCGAAGAACTGGAGCAGCTTTCTCCGCCTTCCTTTGCGGAGAAGTGGGATAACAGCGGTCTGATGTGCGGCAGGAAAAAGAAGGAAGTAAAGAGTATCCTGCTGTCTGTAGACGCAACGGATGAAGTGGTGGAAGAAGCAGTGCTTTCGGAAGCGGATCTTCTGCTGACGCATCATCCGCTGATCTTTCCTTCCATCTCCCATATCACGGAGGATGATATCACCGGACGGCGTCTGTTGAAGCTGATCGGCGCGGATGTGGCGTGTTACGCGATGCATACCAATTTCGATGTGATGGGAATGGCCGATGAAGCGGCGGACCGGCTGGGGCTTTCTGACCGGGAAGTGCTGCAGGTGACTTTTGAGGATTCCATATCCAAAGAAGGGATCGGACGTGTCGGGATGCTGCCGCAGGAGATGAGCGTTTCGGACTGTGCCGAGCTGGTCAAGGAAGTGTTTCTTCTGGAACACGTAAATGTCTTCGGGGATCTTTCCCGCATGATCCGGAAGGTGGCGGTTTCACCGGGCTCCGGAAAAGATATGATCAAAGATGCTCTGCAGGCCGGAGCGGAAGTGCTGATCACCGGCGATATCGGTCACCATGCCGGGATCGATGCCGCGGCGGCGGGACTGACCATCATTGACGGCGGGCATTACGGGATTGAGAAACTGTTTGTTAAGTATATGAAAGACTTTTTGCGGAGCCGCTTTCCGGAACTGGAAGTACACAGTGCATCGCAGAAAGAACCATACATTGTTTTATAATTATGGAGGTAAGGGGTATGGCAGAGGTTACATTGAAGATCAAAAAGGATAACGGCGAAGAAACTATTCAGGCAGAACGCGGGACGCTGTTTGAAGAACTGGCAAAGCGCTATCAGAAGGATTACGATGCACAGATCGCGCTGGTGCTGGAAAACGGCAAGATACGTGAGCTGAGCAAAAGCGCCAAGAAGGATGCGGAGCTGCAGTTCATTACCGTGAAGCGCTCGAGCGGTCACAAGTCATATGTGCGTACCGCGATCCTGATCATGGTCAAAGCAATCGACGATATCTGCGGCCACGACAAGAGCAAGCTGGTGAAGGTGGAATTTGCCATCGGCAACGGTTATTACATTAGCCCAAAGCTGGGACTGAAGGTTGATGAAGCGTTTTTACAGAAGCTGGATGCACGTATGCGGGAGCTGGTGGATGCAAAGATGCCGATCCGTAAGTTTTCCATACCGACGGATGATGCAAGAAAGATGTTTGCGGAAGCCGGGATGCGGGATAAGGACAGACTGTTCCGTTTCCGCCGCGGATCTTCCGTCAATGTATATGAACTGGACGGTTACCGGGATTACTACTACGGCTATATGCTGCCGGATACATCCTATATTCAACACTTCCGTCTGGAGCCGTATGAGGACGGCTTTATGCTGGTCCTGCCGACTGCGGCCAATCCGGATCAGCTGGAGGAATTTGTTCCGCGCAAGAAGCTGTTCGGTGCCCTGAAGACAGCCGATGAATGGGGCAACAAGCTGGGCGTGGATACCGTCGGCGATCTGAACGAATGCATCTGTGACGGCCGGATCGGGGATCTGATCCTGTTGCAGGAGGCGCTGCAGGAGCGGCGCATTGCGGAGATCGCCCGTGAGATCGTGGAGCGGGGAGGCGTGAAGTTTGTCATGATCGCAGGCCCGTCTTCTTCCGGAAAGACAACATTTTCACACCGGCTTTCCGTGCAGCTGGCTTCCTATGGTCTGCGGCCGCATCCGATCGGCGTGGACGATTATTTCAAGAATCGTGTGGATACACCGAAGCATCCGGATGGCAGCTACAACTTTGAGTGCCTGGAAGCCATCGATGTGGAACTTTTCAATAAAGATATGGTGGCGCTCTTAAACGGAGAGACCGTTGAACTGCCGACCTTTAACTTTATCACCGGAACCAGAGAGTATAAGGGAAACAAAAAGACGCTCGGAAAAGATGATATCCTGGTGATCGAGGGTATCCATGGACTGAATGACAAGATGAGTCATGCACTGCCGGTGGAGAGCAAGTACAAGATCTATATCAGCGCACTGACGTCCCTGAATATTGATGAGCACAACCGTATTCCGACCACGGACGGACGACTGCTCCGCCGTATGGTGCGAGATGCACGCACAAGAGGCGCATCGGCACAGCGGACGATCGGTATGTGGCCTTCGGTGCGGCAGGGTGAGGAAGAGAATATCTTCCCGTTCCAGGAGAGTGCGGATGCGACCTTCAACTCGGCTCTGATCTATGAGCTGGCGGTACTTAAGCAGTTTGCAGAACCGCTGCTGTTCTCGGTAAAACCGGATGAGCCGGAGTATTACGAGGCAAAGCGTATGCTCAAGTTCCTGGAATATTTCCTGGGCGTGAGCAGCGAGCATCTGCCGAACAATTCCATTGTACGCGAATTTGTCGGCGGTTCATGCTTTAATGTATAATTCATGTGGCTGGAAAAAATCAACAGGTTCCATATGTTTATTAATTATTAAACCTAAATATAACATACTAAGACAGACGGATGGTCGCGGGGCGCGCAGGCGTCACGAGGAAAGTCCGGGCTTCACAGGGCAGGATGCCGGATAACGTCCGGTGGAGGCGACTCCCAGGCCAGTGCAACAGAAATGATACAGCCGGCTTTTGCCGGTAATGGTGAAATGGCAGTGTAAGAGACTACCGCCCCTCCGGTAACGGAGGGGGCAGATGTAAACCCCATCCGAAGCAAGACCAAACGTAAAGCGATACGCTTGCCCGGCGTGCTTTCAGGTAGGTCGCTCGAGCCGTGTGGTAACATACGGCCTAGAAAGATGATCATCCCGGTCCGCAAGGACTACGACATAACCCGGCTTATAGTCTGTCTTGGTATTTATATAAAAATGCGTTCTGCAAGCAGAACG
>JAFWRC010000114.1 GCA_017508825.1 Lachnospiraceae bacterium | reverse complement strand
CAGAAAGGACTGAAGCAGGCGCATGTCAAAGGGCGCATCGAGATGCTGCCGGTCTCTTCCGAATATACATTGATGATCGATTATGCGCACAATGCGATGGCACTCGAGAGCCTGCTGACAACGCTTAAAGAATATAAGCCCAAGCGGATCGTGACACTCTTCGGCTGCGGCGGAAACCGGGCAAAGTCCAGACGCTACGAGATGGGCGAGGTTTCCGGTCGGCTGTCGGATTTCACGATCATCACCTCGGACAACCCCAGAAACGAAGAACCGATGGATATCATCGCGGATATCGTGACCGGTATGAAAAAGACGGACGGCGAATATATCGAGATCCCGGACCGCAGGGAAGCGATCGCCTATGCGATGCACAATGCAAAGCAGGGGGATGTGGTGGTGCTGGCCGGCAAGGGGCATGAGGATTATCAGGAGATCAAAGGCGTCAAGCATCCGATGGATGAGAGGGTCCTGGTAGCGGAGATCCTGAAGGCGGACGGAAACGAAGCGGCTTTTGCAAAGATGCGCGCCAGATATCCGGAACTGACAGTATGAAGACGGCGGAGAAAAAATTCGCCAGAGTCATCGTTAATATTTCCGCGGAGCAGCTGGACCGCAGTTTTGAGTATAAGATCCCCGCGCATCTGCGGGATACCCTGGAGGAAGGGATGGAAGTCACGATCCCTTTCGGAAAGGCCAATACGGAGCGGAAAGGCTACGTGGTAGCGATCGCCGATACGGCAGAATATGATGAGAACCTCCTAAAGGAGATCCTTAAGATCAATGAAAAGGCGGTAGGACTGGAAGGAAAGACCCTGCAGCTGGCCGCCTGGATGCGCCGCACCTACGGCGGAACGATGATCACGGCGATGCGTACCGTGCTGCCGGTGAAGAAAAAGATCAAAGAAAGCGTCTATCGCACGGTCTGCCGCGCAGCAGAGCCGGAGGGATTAGAGGAGCAGATCGCGAAGCTGAACCCGGTCCGGTATGCGGCCCGGATCCGTCTGTATGAGGCATTGCTGGATGCGGAGAGCATCCCGGAGCAGATGGTAAAGGAAAAACTCCAGGTATCGGCGGCAGTCTTAAAGACGGCGGAGAAAGACGGCGTTATCCGCATCGAGACCACGAGACAGTACCGGGCGCCGCAGGCGCGGAAACAGAGCGGCAGCAAGGAGGCACAGCTTTCGGAACTGCAGCAGTCCGTCGTGGATGAGATCCGTGCCGGAATGCGGGAAGAGATCCCGAAGCCCGCACTGATCCACGGCATTACCGGCAGCGGCAAGACCGAGGTGTATATGGAACTGATCGCCGGCGTGATCGCGGAAGGAAAGCAGGCGGTCGTGCTGATCCCGGAGATCGCGCTGACCTTCCAGACGCTGATGCGTTTCTATGCAAGATTCGGGGAACGTGTATCGGTCCTGCATTCGAAACTGTCGGACGGGGAACGATATGACCAGTATGAACGGGCCAGGAACGGGGAACTGGATATCATCATCGGCCCCAGATCGGCGCTGTTTACACCGTTTTCGAAGATCGGCATCATCATCATCGATGAGGAGCATGAGACCAGCTACAAGAGCGAGAAGGTGCCGAAGTACCATGCCAGGGAAGTGGCGGAATACATCGCGGCAAGGGATCACGCGCAGCTGGTCCTGGGATCGGCCACACCGTCGCTGGAAGCCTACTACCGGGCACAGTGCGGACAATACCGGCTGTGTTCGTTAAATGCGCGCTTTGGCGGGGCGCAGCTTCCGGATGTGCATATCGTGGATATGCGTGAGGAATTAAAAAGAGGAAACCGCAGTTTCTTTTCGGATCAGCTGAAGAGCCTGATCACCGAGCGGATGGTGCGCGGCGAGCAGACCATGCTCTTTATCAACCGCCGGGGGATTGCCGGATTTGTTTCGTGCAGATCCTGCGGATTTGTGGTAAAATGTCCCCATTGTGATGTTTCGCTCACCCAGCACAGGGACGGAAAGCTGCGCTGTCATTACTGCGGACACGTGGAGGAAAGCCCGAAGCTCTGTCCGAAATGCGGCTCAAAATACATTGCGGGGTTCCGCGCCGGAACGGAGCGGATCGAGGAAGAACTGCAGAAAATGTATCCTTCGGCGCGCGTGATGCGCATGGATGCGGATACCACAAAGGCCAGGGAGGATTACGAACGGATCCTGTCAGCCTTTGCCGACGGAGAAGCCGATATCCTGGTGGGCACGCAGATGATCGTGAAGGGGCATGATTTTTCCAATGTCACGCTGGTCGGCGCGATCGCGGCGGATATGTCGCTGCATGCCTGTGATTATCACGCGACGGAGCGGACGTTTCAATTACTGGCGCAGGCCGCCGGACGGGCCGGACGTGGGCAGAAGCGCGGCGAAGTGGTGATACAGACCTATATGCCGGAGCATTACAGCATCGTGCACGCTGCGGCGCATGATTATGAAGCATTCTACCGGGAAGAGATCGGGTTCCGGGAACTGGCGGATTACCCGCCGGTATGCCATATGCTGGCCGTGCAGTTTTATTCCGGGCACGAAAAAGCAGGGATGGAACGGGCAGAGCAGGTAGCAGAACGGCTGCGGGCTGCCGTGCCGGCGGAGAAGATGCAGGTGATCGGTCCGGCGGAGGCGCTGATCGGAAAACTGAAGGATATCTACCGGACGGGGCTGTATCTGCGATCGGCGGATACGGAGCAGCTGATCGCGGCAAAGGATATGGTAGAAGCAATGCAGGAAGAACAACGGGGCGCTTCGGACGTGATGGTCCAGTTTGACATGGACCCCACCGGTGCATTCTAACGTTACACAGCAGTAACAGGGAGGAGAAAAAATGGCAATCAGAAAAATCCGTGAATACGGCGATGAGGTACTCGAGGCGGTATGCCGTCCGGTGACAAAGATGACACCGCACACCAGAGAACTGATCGAGGATATGTTTGACACTATGTATGATGCGAACGGCGTAGGCCTTGCAGCGCCGCAGGTGGGCGTGCTCCGCAGGATCTGTGTGATCGATGTGACGGGGGAGGATCCTTATGTGCTGATCAATCCGCGCATCGTGGAGACCAGCGGGGAGCAGACCGGCAACGAAGGCTGCCTGAGCGTGCCCAATAAGACCGGTGTGGTAACGAGACCTTCCTATGTAAAAGTGATCGCGCAGAACATTGATATGGAAGAATTCGAACTGGAAGGCACGGAGCTGCTGGCGCGGGCGATCTGTCATGAAACGGATCACCTGGATGGCATCGTCTATGTGACCAAGGTGGAAGGCGAACTGCACGACGTGCGCGCGCTGGAGATGGAAGAGGAAGAAGATCAGGAAGAGGAAGAGTAAATGAAGATCGTTTTTATGGGAACACCGGATTATGCGGCGACGGCTTTGGAGGCGATCCTGCAGGCCGGATACGAAGTCACGGGAGTGGTATGCCAGCCGGATAAGCCGAAGGGCCGGAGCGGGGCACTTGCCGCGTGCCCGGTCAAGGAATGCGCGTTAAAATATAACCTTCCGGTATTCCAGCCGGAACGGATCAAACGTCCTGAGGCGGTAGCGGAGCTGAAAAAGTTCCCTGCCGACGTTTTTGTGGTGGCGGCATTCGGACAGATCCTTTCGGAGGAGATCCTGACGATGCCGAAGTACGGCTGCATCAATATCCATGCATCCCTGTTGCCGAAATACCGCGGCGCAGCGCCGATCCAGTGGTGCATCGTGGACGGGGAGAAAGAGACCGGCGTCACGATCATGCAGATGGATGCGGGGATCGATACCGGAGATATCCTGTTTACAAAAAAAGTGGAGATCACAGAAGAAGAGACCGGAGGCAGTCTGTTTGACAAGCTTTCGCAGGCCGGCGCGGAACTGATCGTTGAGGCGCTGCCGAAGATCGAGGCCGGCGAAGTGAACCCGGTGAAGCAGGAGGAAGCATTAAGCAACTACGCGAGAATGTTAAAAAAGGAAGACGGCCAGATCAACTGGAAGCGTCCGGCAGAAGAGATCGGGCGGCAGGTACGCGGCATGGATCCATGGCCGAGCGCGTATACCTATTATAAAGGAAAGCAGTTTAAGATCTGGAAGGCACAGGCGGTAGACGGAGGCACGGAAGGCCTGCAGCCGGGAACCATCGCGCAGATCGAGAAACAGGGGATCTGGATCGCGTGCGGCAGCGGTATGCTGCAGGTAACGGAAGCACAGCTGGAAGGAAAGAAGAGGATGTCCGCTGCGGATCTGATGAACGGGCGGTCTCTGGAAATGAACGAAAGACTGGGATAAATGGCAAAGGCGAGCGAAAACCGAAAACTGGTCTATGAGATCCTGTTGGAACTGGAGAGATCGGAACAAAAGGCTGATGCGCTGCTGCATGCGGTGCTGGATAAGTATGACTATATGGAGCAGCGGGATAAGGCGTTTATCAAGCGCCTTACGGAAGGCTGCATCGAGCGGAAGCTGACGCTCGATCATGTGATCTCCCAATATGCCAAAACAAAAAACGGCCGGGTGAAACCGGCGGTACGCATCCTTTTGCGCATGGGGATCTATCAGATCATGTATATGGAAAGCGTTCCGGATGCGGCAGCCTGCAATGAAACCGTGGCGCTGGCAGTCGATAAGGGATTATCCGGACTGAAGGGATTTGTAAACGGTGTGCTTCGTACCATCAGCCGGGAAAAGGACCGGATCCGGTGGCCGGAGAAGGAGAAAGCGTTTCTTTCCGTGTTTTACTCCATGCCGGAGTGGATCGTTGAACGCTTTGTAACAGCATACGGTGCAGAGCAGACGAAGCAGATGCTGGAGGCGTATCAGGCGCAGCGGCCGCTGACTCTCAGGGTATGCGAAGGCCATGATGCGCAGATGCTGACAAAAGCCTGGGAACAGCAGGGCGTTTCGGCCAGCGCGAGTCCGTACCTTCCCGGTGTATATCAGCTGGAAAATGTGCCCGGTGTGGAAAAGCTGGAAGGCTATGCGCAGGGAGCATTTACAGTGCAGGATGTAAGTTCGATGCTGGCGGTGTACGCGGCCGGGATCCGCAGGGGCGATACCGTTGTGGATGTCTGCGCGGCGCCGGGCGGCAAGAGCATGCTGGCAGCAGAGCTGTGCGGACCGGAAGGAAAAGTATATTCCTTCGATCTGACGGAATTTAAAGTCGGCAAGATCCTGGAGAATGCGCAGCGCCTGCAGCTGCCGCAGCTGACGGCAGAGGCGTGGGATGCGCGTGATCATAAAAAAGAACTGGAAGGATGCGCGGATGTGGTGATCGCGGATCTGCCCTGCTCCGGTCTGGGAGTGCTCGGCAGAAAAGCGGATATCCGCTACCGGGTACAGCCGGAAGACATCGCTTCCCTGCAGACGCTGCAGAGGGAGATCCTGTCAGCGGCGATACAGTATCTGAAACCGGGCGGGACACTGCTCTACAGTACATGTACCGTAACAAAAGAAGAAAACGAAGAGAACCGCGCGTGGCTGCTGGAGCAGTTTGCGCTGGAACCGGTTCCGATCCGGGAACGCATGCCGCAGGCGTTATGCACCGAAAACGCGGACGACGGTTATCAGCAGCTGCTGTGCGGTATCCCGGCAGGCCATCCCCCCGTGGACGGCTTCTTTATCTCGGTATTCCGTAAACATTGATAAATGTTTTGGATGAGGCGTATTGAACTATCGTGAACACAGACTTAAAAAATCTTACATTAGAAGAACTGACCGACTATCTAAAATTCCGCGGTGAAAAAGCCTTCCGGGCAAAGCAGCTGTATCAGTGGATGCATCAGAAACTGGCAACGGACGTATCGGAGATGAGCAATCTCCCGGCGGCGCTCCGGGAGCAGCTGGCAGAGGAGTGCAGTTATACCGTGCTCAGACAGGAGCAGGTACAGATCTCCAAACAGGACGGGACCCGGAAGTACCTGTTTGCGCTGCCGGACGGCAATTTCATCGAATCGGTCTGGATGCAGTATCATCATGGCAATACCGTGTGCATCTCCTCACAGGTCGGATGCCGCATGGGTTGTTCTTTTTGCGCGTCCACGCTGGGCGGGCTGGTACGCTGCCTGAGCGCGGCGGAGATGCTCGAGCAGATCTATGCGGTCACGCGCGATACAAAGGAGCGGGTATCCAATATCGTCGTTATGGGCATCGGGGAGCCGATGGACAACTATGACAATCTGGTGCGGTTCCTGCGTATGATCTCGGATGAAAACGGTCTGAACATCAGCCAGCGCAATCTGACGGTATCGACCTGCGGTCTGACAGAAGGGATCAAAAAACTGGCAGAGGAAGGCCTTTCGGTAACTCTGGCGCTGTCCCTGCATGCAGTGACGGATGAGAAGCGCAGGCAGATCATGCCGGTAGCCAACCGCTACAGCCTGGCGGAACTGATGGAGGCCTGCGATATCTATTTTGAGAAGACGGGGCGCCGCATCAGCTTTGAATATGCGCTGATCGCCGGCGTGAACGATACACCGGAGGATGCGGCCGGGCTGGCAAAACTGGCGGCCAAACGGCATTGCCACGTAAATCTCATCCCGGTCAATCCGGTCACGGAGCGTGGCTATAAAGAGCCGGACCGCGGCGCGGTGACGGCCTTTCAGAAGAAGCTGGAAGACCTGCATGTGACGGCAACGATCCGCCGTGAGATGGGACGGGACATCGACGGCGCCTGCGGACAGCTGCGTCGAAAAACGCTGCAGTTATAAAAAATGCACAAAGTTTTAATCCGGGAATTGCAAATCTTTACAATTTAAGAAAATATGCTAGAATAGGAAGATATGAAACTGGCAGCCTATTCCGTAACAGACATCGGAAGAATCAGAAAAATCAATCAGGATTACGTATTTACGTCGGAGGTGCCCATCGGGGCTCTGCCGAATCTTTTTATTGTTGCGGACGGAATGGGCGGACATAAGGCGGGAGAGTATGCCTCCAAATGCGCGGTGGAGACCATCGCCGGGGAAGCAAATCTTTCAACGGAGCGCAATCCCGTGCGGGCGATCTCCAAGGCGGTAAGGATCGCAAACCGCAGGATACGGAAAAAGGCGCTGTCGGACGATAACTATTTTGGTATGGGCACGACCCTTGTGGTCGCGACCATCGATGATAACGGACTGACGGTGGCGAATGTCGGGGACAGCCGGCTTTATGTGATTCGGGGAACGGAGATCAACCAGATCACCGTGGACCATTCTCTGGTAGAGGAGATGGTACAGATGGGCGAGCTGGAGCGCAAGAAGGCGCGCAATCATCCGGATAAGAACATCATCACCCGCGCGATCGGCGTGATGGATGAAGTGGATGTGGATTTTTTTGAGGTAGATGATATTACAGCCGGAGACGTGATCCTGATGTGTTCGGACGGTCTCTCCAATATGCTGGAGGATACGGAGATCCTGGGGATCGTGTGCAGCGGCGGCAGTCTGGCAGACCGGGCCAAACGTCTGGTGGCAGCAGCCAACCTGAATGGCGGACGGGATAATATAGCAGTAGTTCTTGTGGAACTGCAGAAGTAAAGCTGTTCTGAACAGTTAAGTAAGCGAAGCATCAAAGGGCGGGAAGTAGTAATGATCAAGATTGGAATGACAGTAGCAGACCGATATGAAGTGCTGGAAAAGATCGGCACGGGCGGTATGAGCGATGTGTATCGTGCAAAGGATCACAAGCTCAGCCGTTTTGTGGCAGTTAAGGTCTTAAAGCAGGAATTTTCGGAAAACAAGGATTTCTTGCAGAAATTCCGCAGTGAAGCACAGTCTGCAGCAGGACTGATGCATCCGAATATCGTTAATGTCTATGATGTGGGAGAGGAAAACGGCTCGCATTATATTGTCATGGAGCTGGTAGAAGGCATTACCCTGAAGAAATATATCGAGAAGAAAGCGCGGCTTTCCGTAAGAGAAGCTGTGAGCATTGCGATCCAGGTGGCACAGGGGATCGAGGCGGCGCACAACAATCATATCATTCACCGTGATATCAAGCCGCAGAACGTGATCATCAGCATGGACGGCAAGGTAAAGGTAACGGACTTCGGCATTGCGAAGGCAGCAACCAGCAATACCATTACTTCCAATGTCATGGGCAGTGTGCATTATACTTCCCCGGAGCAGGTAAGGGGCGGTTTTTCCGATGAAAAGAGTGATATCTATTCGCTGGGTATCACGCTGTTTGAGATGCTGACCGGCCGTGTGCCGTTTAACGGAGATACGACGGTAGCGGTAGCGATCAAGCATATCCAGGAGCAAATGCCGTCTCCGCGGGAGTTTGTGCCGGAGATCCCCATCAGCCTGGAAAAGATCGTACTCAAGTGTACCCAGAAGAGTCCGGACCGCAGATACCAGTCTGCGCCGGAACTGATCGAGGATCTGAAAAAATCCCTGATCAGCCCGGACGAGGACTTTGTCAAGCTGGTGACCGAAGATACCACGGGAGAGACCAAAGAGATCCCGGCGGATGTGCTGAGTGAGGTACGGAAGCGGACGCGCAGGCGGGATGACCTGGATGCCCAGATGACCTCCGGTTCGGCAGCAGAAGAGGCGTATGAGCAGGATCCGGAGTATGCGGAAGAATACCCGCAGGAATATGCGCAGGAAGGCTATCCGGAGGATGGCTACGCACAGGAGGAGTATCCGCAGGAAGGATATGCGGAGGGCGATTATACAGGGTATGAGGGAACGGAGCAGGAAGCTTATCCCGAAGAGTACCCGGAGGAATATCCGGAAGAGTATGCGGAGCAGTATCCGGAGGAGAATGCATCCGGATCCGTAAATGCGGAAATGATCCCGCCCAGAAAACGCAGTGAGTCCAAGAGTACCGGCAGCGGCGAGAATAAGAAGAAAAAGAGCAGCACCGGGAACGGAAAGAGCGGAAAGAACGGAAGCAAAAACAACGGCAGCAAGAACAGTGCCAAGAGCAGCGCTGCTCCTGCAAATAAAAAGAACAGCAAGAATACAAAAAATACGAAGAATACGAAAACTTCCGGACGGAAAGGAAATTCCGGCCGCAGACAGCGTTATGAGGATGAGTACGATCCGCGTATGGAGGTGCTTACTACCATACTGATCATCATTGCGGCGATCATCGTGGGTTGTATCTTCCTGTATATCGTGGGCAGCGCCATGGGATTTTTCGGTGAAAAAGAGCCAAATCCTGCGCCGGTGACAGCGGTGGCGACCGAAGCAACCGAAACAGAGCCGGAGACGACGGAGGTACCGACCGAGAGCGCTGGAAACTATACACCGGGTAACGGTATCATTCCCAAGGTAGTCGGTCTGACTAAGCAGGAAGCGACCGTTGCGCTGGAAAATGAAGGCTTTGAAGTGGAAGTGGTCCGTGAGAATTCGGACACGGTAGCCAAAGATAGTGTCATTGCACAGGATCCGCGTGAGGACAGCAAGCTGGCCAGAGGCGGCACGGTGACCCTTACGGTAAGTCTGGGCGCGGAATCCAGCGAAGTACCCATGCCGGATCTGAAAGGTCTGACTGGCGCGGAAGCAACGACCGAACTGGATAACCTGGGCCTGATCTTAAAGATCGTCGGCGAGGAATATAACGATAAGTATGCACAGGGACAGATCATTTCCCAGAATTTTACGGTCGGCAGCACGGTCAAAACCGGTACCGAGATCGAAGTGCATGTCAGCAAGGGCGTGGAGCCCATGTACTTTGACGTAAACTATATGGTACAGGCACCGGCGGATTATGCAGGCGGCGATGCAGGCATCATCCTGGTAGAACCGACCACCGGACAGCAGATCTGGGCGACAACGACCAGTGTATTTCCGGTGCAGATCAATATCACCGGGCTGTATATGGTCTCGGATGGTATCCTGTCGATCAATTACAAGGCAAATCAGGAACAGATGGTTACCGATGTGAACGGTAATGTTTCGGTCGAGATGGTACAGGTACAGAAGACCTCGGATCCGATCCCGGTCCAGTTTACACGGGCACAGTAGTCTATGGCGGCAGGAAAAGACGGCAGGATCGTAAAAGGGATCGGCGGGTTTTACTATGTGGAGACGCAGGATGGCGGACTTTATGAATGCCGTGCCCGCGGGATCTTTCGAAAAGACGGGAAAAAACCGTTGGTCGGTGACTATGTCCGTATCGGGATCGTGGATGAGAATAAGAAGGAAGGCAGTGTGGATGAACTGCTGCCCAGACGTAATGCCCTGATCCGTCCCGAAGCAGCAAATGTGGATGTGGCTCTGCTGGTATTTGCATGCGCATCACCCGAGCCCAGTCTTTTGCTTCTGGACCGGTTTCTCGTGATGCTGCGTGAGCAGGATGTAAAGTGCATCCTGATCTTTAATAAAGACGATCTGGTGTCGGAAGAACGGATGAAAGAGCTGGAGGAGATCTACCGCGGCGCGGATGCAGAAGTGCGTTGCATATCGGCAAAAGCGGGCGGCACGGAGGCAATCCTGGAAAGCATCCGAGGAAAGACGGCACTGTTGGCAGGACCCAGCGGCGTGGGAAAATCCACGATCTTAAACACGCTTTGCCCGCAGGCGCAGATGGAAACGGGCGAGATCAGTAAGAAATTAAAGCGCGGAAAGCATACGACCAGACATGCAGAGCTGTTCCGTGTGGCAGAAGATACCTATCTGTGTGATACACCGGGCTTTACGGCCCTGTCTCTGGGAGATATGCCGGAGGAGGATATCCGTCATTTCTATCCGGAGTTTGTGCCGTACGAAGGACAGTGCCGTTTCCGGGAATGTTCGCATACGCATGAGCCGGGCTGCGCAGTCCGCGAGGCGGTGGAAGCCGGCGTGATCCACCCGGAACGCCACCGTGCTTACGTTGCTTTATACGAAGAGCAGAAGAACCGTAAAAGATACTAATTGGGGGTAAGAGATGGAGAGAAAGAGAAGGCTGGCGCCATCGATACTGGCGGCGGATTTTATGCATCTGCAGGAGCAGATCGATGCGGCAAAGGCGGGCGGCGCGGAATATCTGCACTTTGACGTGATGGACGGCGTATTTGTGCCGGCGATCTCCTTTGGGATGCCGGTGATGAAGAGCGTTAAGAAAGGCTGCACGCTGCCGCTGGATGTACATCTGATGATCACACAGCCGGAGCGCTATGTGACGGATTTTGTCAGGGCAGGCGCCGATATCCTGACGGTACATTACGAGGCAGTCAAGAGCCATTCCAGAGTACTGGAGGAAATCCGTACCTGGGGCGTAAAGGCGGGACTTGCGATCAGTCCGGAAACACCGGCGGAAGAGGTAAAGGATCTGTTGGCGGAGATCGATCAGATCACGGTGATGACGGTACGTCCCGGTTTTGGCGGACAGACCTATATCCCGGAGTGCATCGACAAAGTACGGCAGATCGCTGACTGGGTGGATGAAAAAGGATATGCCGTTGACATTGAAGTAGACGGCGGAGTCAAGCACGATAATGTAGATATTTTTCTGAATGCGGGAGCCAATGTGATCGTTACCGGCTCTGCGGCCTTTAAAGGGGACGTGGAGCAGAACGTACGGATCTTCCTTGAGAAGATGGAAGAAAAAGGATAACACCGATATATGAAGAAAAAGATTGCTGTCTGCGCAAATGGGTGGAGTCTGAAGGCATTGAAGGATGCCATTGAGGGATTCCGCGCCTGTGCTGCAGAAGAAGATTTCGATATATTCGTGTTTATGTGTTTTGCCTCATACAGTGTACATCGTACGCTGATGCAGGGAGAACTGAATATCTATCAGCTGATCGATCCGGCGGATTATGACGGCGTTGTGGTATTCTCTACAATGCTTAACTCGGACGAGACAGTTTATTCCCTATGTAAAAATGCAAAAGAAAAAGGTGTTCCTGTGGTCAGTGTGGGCCTGGAGATGGAAGGCGTGCCTTCGGTCTGTGTCGGAAATGAGAACGGCATCCGGGAGACAGTAAGCCATCTGATCGAGGTGCACAATGTGAAAAAGATCTTTTTCATCGGCGGCACCGAAGATCATCCCGACAGTATTGAGCGTCTGAATGTGACACGGGAAGTGATGAAAGAGCATGGCCTGAAACTGACGGATAAGGATGTTGCTTACGGCAGATGGTCCAATGGGCGCGCAGTACAGGCGTTGAATGGATTGCTCAGATCACACAAGAAGCTTCCGGATGCCATTGTCTGCGCCAATGACGTTATGGCGCTTGCCGTCTGTACGGAACTGGAAAAGCAGGGGATCAATGTACCGGCGGATATCAAGGTGACCGGTTTTGATAATATCGAGACCTGCAGTATCTTTTACCCGGCCATCACTACGGTACAGCAGGATTATGCAATGGTTGCGCGCAAGGCCTGCGAGATCATTTACGGTGAAAAAAAGAGCCGCAGAAAACCGGCGCGGATCGTGGTGCCTACGCTTCCTGTGATCGCGGAGAGCTGCGGCTGTACGGGAAATATGTTCTTTCCCGAAAGCCGGAGAGTATATTGCCGGCACGCGTTTCAGCGGGATCTGGATGCCAAACTGGTAGAGCAGAACGAACGCGGGCTCAGGGAACGGCTTGCGGATGTTGCGGATTATCACGATATGAAAGAACGGCTGAAGACGCATTATTTCCGCAATCATCGGTATGAAGGACCGGAATTCTATCTGGTTTTGAATGACGAGTACTTTGTCAATGTTATGGCTACGGAGAAGGAACTCTGTGCCGGCGGCTTAAAGGGAAAACTGGATGCCGTGGTGGCGCTCAGGAACAATGAACTGCTGGAGGTCGAGCAGGTAAATGCTGCGCGGCTGATCCCGGCATACCGCAAAAAGAAGAATGAGCAGCACGTGTATTATCTGTGTCCGCTGCATTATTTTGACAATAACTACTGCTATGTCGTATTTACGGATGACGCATATATCATCAACGATGCGATCATGTATCCGTATCTGGAGAAGATCCAGCAGTCGCTGCGGCTTTTGCGTGTTAATCTGCGTCTGAAACTCCTGTATGATAAGGATGCGCTGACAGGACTGTATAACCGTCTGGGCTACGAGGAAAAAGTGCTTCCGCTGTACCAGGAGAGTCTTGAGCAGAATACAAAGCTTACGGTCTTTTTCATCGATATCAACTATATGAAAAACATCAACGACAATTACGGGCACGAGCAGGGAGATGTGGCCATCAAGACGGTGGCAGCTTCCATCGCGGATTGCCTGCAGAAAGACTGGGTGGCAGTGCGGTACGGCGGCGATGAATTTCTGGTGATTGCGCCGAACTGCGCAAAGCAGAAGGCGACGAATGTAAAACGCCGGATCGAAAAGAGACTGAACGAGCGGATCGCAGAGGCGAAGCTGGAGTATGACCTTACGGTGAGCATCGGCTTTGTGACGACGGATCCGGAAAAACGTCCGCATGCCAAGCTGAAAGAGTATGTCAAGGAAGCCGATGATCTGATGTATCAGATCAAAAAGGTGGTACACGGAGAAAAATAAAAAAGAGATCACAGGGGACGAGTCCTTTCCACGGAAAAATAGCGTTTCGTAGGCGGAACGCTATTTTAGTAAACGTAAAGAAACGAAAAAACAAATGAGATCAAATGAGAACGACGGCAGCGCGGAAAGGCTTGCGCGGACAACAACGATAAAAGTCTTCGGCCGGGAACTAACGGTCAAAAACTATGACTGCGCCATGAATGGCGGGGAGTATCGGGAAAAACCAAGGCCGATCCGTTTGCAGCTCTTTATCACACTGACATATTTTTGTCCGGGAAACTGTGCTTTCTGTGTGGCGCATGCAAGCAGAAGGAGCAGGGGTTTTCTGGATATCGAAAAACTGCGCCGGGTGCTTCAGGAGATGAAAGATGCAGATATGCTGCGCACCATCTCCATTACCGGCGGAGAACCGCTGTATGATATGGAGCTGCTGGATGAGATCATTGAACTGATCTTTGAGGTGTGCGGGCTTCAAACAGATATCAGTATCAATACCAGCGGTTACGGACTGGATAGGATTGACCGGATCCGTAATCTTGCGTTTCTCCATGCGATCCATATCAGCAGGCATCATTATGATGACGAAAAGAATCAGGCATACTTTGGCATGAAAGTGCCTGCAGGCGCGCAGATCGCGCAGATGATGGATATCGTGAAGGATCCGAAATTGTTTTTGTTCAACTGTCTGTTATTAAAAGACGGCATCGGAACCAAAGAGGAGATGATACGGTTTCTGGAATTTGCCGGTTCGATCGGTATGCCCAAAGCGGGCTTTATCACCCCGATGCCGGTAAATGACTACGTCCGGGCGAACAGGGTATCGTATGCGGAATTATTGGATCGTAAAGATCACCGCGTTTTGTTTACGACGGGATACTGCGATCACGAATACTGTCACTGTCAGGATGGGGTGTATGTGACACGGGAAGGGAAACTGGTCGAATGGTACGGACGGGAGACCGTATACGGCGGCGCTGCCTATGTCCGGGGATTCGTATATGGCGCCGATAATATACTGCGGGACGGATTTGCAGCGGATGCAAATGTGCTGTTCCGGCCTTGAGTTATACAGGGGAGTGCTTTATGGATGAGAAGGAATTATATCAGTTTATCGCGCAGATCATAGCCAGCAGGAATGAGAGAAATATCCAGCTGTCTCTGGGAGAATTGTATCATATCCTGCAGCGGGAAGAGGCATCCAAAGAGATGCTGGAACTGGTGGAGCATGCAGATAAGGCGGTATATGAGCTGACAGACCTTGCTGAGAAAAAGAAAGGAAAACCGGTGACGAAGGAAGAACTGGGCAAGGCGATCCGGGAAGGGTATGAAAGTAGTCGAAGGAGAGGCTGCTGATCGTGGAGCAATACATTGATGCTACTTATACAATCTTAGACGGTACGCTGCTGATCTGCAGCAATGCAAACCGGGAACTGGTGATCCCCTCAGAGGTATGCGGACACAAAATCGAGCGGATCGGTTCCGGCTGCAGTGTGGGAGGAGCAACGGAAACGGTGATCCTGAGCGAAGGAATACGGGAAGTCGGAATGGAGGCTTTTTGTGATGCGGAAAAGCTCAGATCGATCGAATTGCCCTATAGCCTGGAAAAGTATGAAGCAGTATCTATGGTGCGGCGCGCGGTCAAAGAGGAGCTCAGGCTTACGCTGCATCGGCGTATTGCAGTAACCGACTGGGAGATCCTGCTGCAGGACAGTATCCTGCTGCAGGACGGCAGACGGCTTCTGACTTCGAAGTGTATGGATACCCGGTATTTTTGCGATGTGTTCAAAGGCTTTGAACCCTGTGGGATACCGGGGATGCTGAAGCAGGATATGGGAAGAGTGTTTCTGCTGGAACAGGATCTGTGCGAAGTGCTGCCGTTTGCGGGAAGCGGTGAGCAGATCGGAGATGGAAAAAAGCTGTCCCGCAGGGATATGGCAGCAATGATGGTTCCGGTCCTGATAAAGGAGCGGGCAAGGGAATTCTGGGACAATGCCAGTGAACTGGCATCGGATAAATACATACAGACAGGAAAAACACCGGACGCGCTGCCGGCGCTTCTGTGTTTTTTCCGGCCGGAGGAGACGGCGCAGGAAGGCAGTAAGGTCCATGTGACCTTTCAGATCCGTTTTGCCAGAGTATTCCTGCCGAATGTGGTAACGGTGGAGCTGGGGGGGATCCGTCAATATATCTACCGGGAATTGTTCCTGACCGGTCGGGAGCAGCAGCCGTTTCTGCGTGTGGATTATGATAACAGTGTATTTGATGCGCAGGGAAATGTGCAGGAAAACAGGGATGTGTATGCCAGATACAAACTGCTGGCGATGTTGTCTTGATATGGATATTCGTTCATTTTTGAAAAAGAAGAAACAACAGAATAAGCAGGAAAAAAACGTTGCAGGGGACGGAAGCATTCAACGAAAACTGCATCAGATGGGAGTGCTGAAAACCCGGGAAGAGCAGAGAGAACAGATCCGGCAGAGACTGCAGCGTTTTAAGATGGATATGATGAAACAGTATCCGTTCTATGGGGACATTATGATGCATATCCCGTTGCGTGAGGACAGTACGATCCGTACGGCGATGACGAACGGGCGGGAGATCCGCTACAATCCGGATTTTTTTGCGGGACTGGAGCCGGGACAGTGCAATTATGTTTTGCTGCATGAAGTGATGCACATCCTACTGCTGCATTGGAAGCGGATCGGCAGCCGGCAGCCGCTTCTTTGGAATATTGCATGTGATTTTATGGTGAATGGCATACTGGACCGGATGCGCTGGGAAATGCAGCACAAGGGGATCGCCTTCGCAAGACCGCCGGCAGGCTGCTTTATGGACCGGTACAATTATCCTTCGGCGGAGGAGGCTTATGCCCAGCTGCGGCAGGAAAACAATAATGTGGAGCAGATCACTTACTACGGCAAACATGTGAAACACCGGCCGGCGGATCTGGCAGATGCACGGGATTCCAAAAGCGGAGCTTTACAGGAAACAGACGCGGAGGAGACCGAAAAACAGCTGCGGGAACTGGTACGTGAGACCATAGAGCGTCGCGGGGAAAAGGGAACGGGAACGCTTGGGGGGATACCGGCAGAAATATTAAAACTCGGGATCGTAAAAACGAAGCGCCTGCCCTGGGATAAGCTGTTGTATGAATTCCTGCAGGAGCGGGAAGATGAGGAAAGCTCGTATCTGACGCCGGAGAGAAAGTATATCCACATGGATCTGATCGTACCGGGATGCGGACATACCGAGGATGAACTTGGGGAGATCTGGGCATTCATAGATTCATCCGGTTCCATTGCGGACAATGAGCTGGAACAGTTTCTGACACAGCTCTGTCATATCGCGATGCAGTTTCACTGCCGGTTTCATATCGGCTTCTGGGATACGGAGGTATCCGAAGTTTATCGCAATGTGCGGGGGACCAGACAGATCCTGGAGTGTATTCCGCACAGCAGCGGTGGCACGGATATCAACTGTGTCTACCGGTACCTGGATGAGAATAAGCTCAAGCCGGAGGTAATGCTGATCCTGACAGACGGTTATTTCGGAGAACTACGAAAAAAATCCCCGAGGCTGGCCAAACGTACCATTCTGGTGATCACGGAAAACGGCGCGGAGTTTGAGCGTAATAATGGTATTGGAAGGCTGGCTCGATTATGACGTAGTCAGAATTCTGCATCGAGCCAGCCGAAATGGCAGGACGACGAAGGAGTCCTGGCGATACCGCAAGGCTGGCTCGATTATGACGAAGTGAGGAGAGAGAAAGATGAATATCAGAGAATTCGGAGAGTGTGTGGAATTTAATATTGAGCATGGAATACGTACGGCCATTCTGGGGCTCGGAGCGCCCGGAGTCGGCAAATCCCAGATCATACAGCAGATCGGAGCAAAGTACGGATACAAAGTGATCGACCTGCGTCTGGCGCAGATGTCGGAAGTGGAGATCGGCGGACTGATCTATCCGAATGAGGACCGGACCAAGACACGGTGGCTGTCACCGGAAGTGCTTCCGGACGAGGAGAGAGACGGAAAGAATACGATCCTGCTTCTGGATGAGATCACATCCTGCCCGAAACGAGTACAGGTGGCGGCATATCAGCTGATCCTGGACCGGCGTGTGGGACAGTACGTCCTTCCGGAAGGCACGTTTGTGATCGGCCTCGGCAACCGGGAAGATGATGAAGGCGTATATATCCGTTTGGCCGGGCCTCTGGCGGATCGTTTTGAGATCCACTATATAGATGTGGATTTTAAGATCTGGAAACAGGATTACGCGATCCCGTATCATATCCATCCGTTTGTATTACAGTACCTGTCTTTCAAACCGACGGCTCTGCATACGCAGAAGAATGATCCGGACAGTATGGTATTTGCTACGCCGCGTTCCTGGGATCGTGTGAGTCAGATCCTGAAGTATGACAGTGATCTGAACAATCCGGTCGTGGTACATAAGATCGCCGGAAATATCGGCGAGGCAGAAGCGGCGCAGTTTGTCCGCTTTATCATGGACGGCGCAAAACGTATCACGGCAGAAGATTTTCTTGCAGGCAAGGCTTCGCCGAAGGAGGCATCGGAGGTAGCCATCCTTACGAGCGCGCTGATCGAAAGGGTTTCCTTTTTGAAAAACGTTGATACGATCGAGCACCTGAGCGACGATCAGAGAAAGGAAGCCATGCTGGTGCTTTCTTCGATGTTTCGTTTCCCGGAAGCGGAGTTTACGGTGGTCGGCCTGCGGGATCTGCTGGAACAAAACCGTGGCGTGGTCAAGCAGCTCTTTTTGCGGCTGGATGATCCCAAAGTAGATGCGTTCATCAAAAAGAACAGTTATATGCTGGGGTTGGATCAGTGATCCATTCCGAAATATGAGACTGCCGGCAACGAAATATAAGAAGTAATGAGAAGAACGATCCGTTAGAATGTTTTTCAGATCGTTCTTTTTGATTATCATAACGGAGGTGTGCAGATGGAATATCAGCGGTTATCGGATGCAAATGTGATCACGGAAAAGTTTATGGATTCGATCCTGATCGAAGAGCGATTGATCGATTCGGTCGTGGCAGATCTGTCTGTAAACTTTCTCGGAGATACTTTCGCTATGCCGGTCTTTACCCCGGCGTTTTCCCATCTCGGAAACTTCAACAACAGAGAAAAGACCGGGCTGGAGGAATATTCCGTTGCGGCGAAGGAGAGCAATATCTTAAACTTCTGCGGCATGATGGAAAACGAGCAGTTTAAAAAGATCGTGGATACCGGGGCAAAAACCGTGCGTATCGTAAAGCCGTATGCAGACCATGCCAAAGTGCTCGACCAGATGCAGTATGCGGAGAGTATCGGGGCGTTTGGCATAGGAATGGACATTGACCATATCTTCGGACCGGAAGGTCTGGACGTGGTAGTCGGCGAACAGATGGCGGTACAGACCACGGATATGCTGCGTTCCTATGTGGAAATGACGAAACTGCCCTTTGTGGTAAAAGGCGTGCTGGGCGTGCAGGATGCCGTAAAATGCGCGGAGATCGGCGCAAAGGCGATCATCATCAGCCATCATCACGGACGGCTCCCGTACGCGGTCCCGCCGATAATGATCCTGCCGGCGATCAAGGAAGCTTTGAAAGGCACGGATGTACAGATCATCGTGGACTGCGGCATCGCAAGCGGCGCGGATGTGTTCAAGGCTCTGGCGCTTGGCGCAGATGCATGCGCCGTCGGCAGATCCATGCTGCCGTCTCTGGAAAAAGACGGCGTGGACGGCGTGAAAGCCTTCCTGCAGAAAGTCGGCAGCGAGCTCCGGTACATGATGAGCTTCACCGGATTCGCAGCCGTCGCTGACATCAACGACTCAGTATTACATATAACAAGATTTTAATCTTGGCTTCCCCCTGGGGGGAAGCTGTCAGCGAAGCTGACTGATGAGGGGGGCGCAAAAATCTCGAACTACATATTAAGGAGAATTTACCATGAAACTAGGTACATCATCCCCGCTTGCCCATGCCACTCCGGAGGCATGGGCAGCAAACCAGATTAAACTCGGCTGCGCCGCCGTTGTTTTTCCGGTGCAGAGCAATGAACCGGAGCAGAAGATCCTTGCGTATAAAGAGGCAGCCGAAAAGGCGGGGCTTATGATCGCAGAGGTTGGGATCTGGCGGAATGCGATGGCGGCCGATCCGGCAGAACGTAAGGCTAACCGGGACTATTGCGTCGAACAGCTGTGTCTTGCAGATTTTTTACACGCGCGCTGCGCGGTCAACGTGGCAGGCGCCTTCGGACCGGTCTGGGACGGCGGATACCGTGAGAACTTTACGGAAGATGCATGGAAACAGACGGTAGCGATGGTGCAGGAGATCATCGACCGCGCTGATGTGAAGAATACCTATTTCAGCTTAGAGCCGATGCCATGGATGATCCCGACCGGGCCGAAGGAATACATGAGACTGCTGGAACTGGTGGAACGTGACCGTTTTGCGGTGCATATGGATATCATCAATATGATCAATTCCGCAGACCGTTATTTCCATCCGGAAGAGTTTGCGGATGAGTGCGCCGAACTGCTGGGCAGCCGTATCCGTAGCTGCCATATCAAGGACGTGCATCTGGATAGCCGCTATACCCTGCGTCTGGAGGAATGCGGACCCGGCGACGGGGAATTCCCCCTGCGGCATTACGTATCCAAAATGCATGCGATCGATCCGGAGATGCCGGTGATCCTGGAACACCTGCAGACGGATGAAGAGTATCTGAAGTATCTTGCGTATCTGAAGCAGGAATTGAAAGGTTTGTATTAATTAATTATGACACTATCTTAGAGATCTGCTCTCCCTTGTTGCTTCCCCGGGGCTTTTTCGGCCCCGGGGATTTTTATGTGACCGGAAATCTTCTTTTGCGGACCGACCGCGTTTTTCATATTGATTTTTTAATATTGATTTAAGGAAAATGCAGTATCCTTTTTTGTATAATACACTTCATTGTGCTACAATAAAATATGTCAAAAAGAGAAAGGCGAACGTATGCGGATCTTAGTCGTAGAAGATGAAAAGTCACTGGCAAAACTGGTTGCGGACCGGCTGATGCGGGATCACTATACCGTGGATATCTCCAATGACGGCGAAAGCGGTCTGGATAATGCGTTGTCCGGCATGTATGATCTGATCATACTGGATATCATGCTTCCGAAGAGAGACGGGATGGAGATCCTGAAGGAACTGCGCAAACAGGACCGGGAAGTAAAGGTCATCATGCTGACGGCCAAAGCGGAACTGGGAGACCGGCTGCAGGGCTTTGAGAACGGGGCGAACGATTACGTGCCGAAGCCGTTTCACATCGAAGAACTGGCAGCCAGGGTCAATGCGCAGCTCAATATCGGAAAAGCGGTAGACCGCGCTCTGGAGTTCGGCGATATCGTACTGGATTACAAGGCATCCCGGCTGCGCTGTACGAAAAATCAGGAGGATGTCGGGATCAATAACAAAGAGTTCCAGCTGATCGAATACCTGATGTCGAATGCGGACAGGATCTTGTCCAGAGAGATGATCTATGACCGTGTATGGGGAATGGAATCGGAAGCGGTATCCAATAACCTGGAAGCCTATATGTCCTTTGTACGTAAGAAACTGCGGGTGATCGGATCGAATGTTACGATCCGCACGATACGGAATATGGGCTACCGGCTGGAATACGAAGAGTAAGAGCAATAAAAGAACAATAAAAAAACAATAAAAAAACATGAAAGAACTGCGTAAAAAAACAAAATGGACACTGATCGCGATCCTCAGTATGATCCTGCTGGTCGTACTGGTGTTGATGAACGTGCGCGCCTACCAGAGGGAACGGGAGGATATCCGCAGAAGCCTCGGTATGCTGGATAACCGTATGCGGCCCGGAAATCCGGGCTCCAATCCCGTTATGGGAGGGACGGAACGACCGCCGGTGCCGGGGGATAGGACAGGGTCACAGGATCCGGCAGGGAAGCCATGGGATATGGAAAACCTGATGATCCTCGATCATGAACTGTATATCGTGGAACTGCAGGATGGGGCGATTTCGGAGATCCGTTGTCTAGGGGAAGCCTCGGAGGATTTTGACATAAATGCGGCAGCCGCGGAGATCCTTGCAAAAGAGAAACGGGATGGGATGCATGCCGAAAACCTGTATACCGGAGGGTATGCGTATCAATACCGCCATATGGATTCGATCGTGATCCTGAACCTCCGGGAGACGGCGAAGAAACTGTGGGAACTGATCGGAGAAACATTCATCCTGTTTGTGCTGATGGAAGCGTTGATCGTTTTTGTTGCGGGACGGATCACAGCCTGGATCACCCGGCCGGCCGAGGAAGCCTTTGCCAGACAGAAGGAGTTTATCGCCGATGCATCGCACGAATTAAAAACACCGCTTGCGGTGATCATGGCCAGCGCGGATGAGATGCAGGTACAGGAAGAAAACCGGAAATATCTGGAAAACATCCGTTATGAATCGGAACGTATGAGCCGTCTGATCGCCGGACTTTTGAAACTGTCTAAACTGGAGAGCGGAGAGGATACGGCGGCCTATAAAGAAGAGAACCTTTCCCGTATCCTCGAAAAAACCTGCCTGGCATACGAAGGGGTAGCGTTTGAACGGAACGTGGCGGTGGATACGGACATCGAAGAACCGATACTCTTCCAATGCAACCGGGAAGAGATTGAACAGATGGCATCGACGATCCTGGATAATGCAGTCCGCCACAGCGATCCGGATACCACGGTACGAATGATTGCCAAAAGCCGGAAGGACAGTATTTCCATTCAGGTGATCAATACCGGAGCACCCATTCCCGCGGAGGAAGAGGAAAAGATCTTTCAGCGGTTTTATCGCGGGGACAAGGCCAGAAGCCGGGAGGAGAACCGATACGGGCTGGGACTGGCCATCGCGCGGAGGATCGCAAGAAACCATAACGGCGATATCACGGCACATTCCGAAGGAGGCGAAACCGTCTTTCATATCGTCCTTCGGAAAGGATAAATAACAGAAGAAAACAGAGGGGGGAATGCAGAGTGGGAGATCAGTCGCGTGACAAGATCTGGAAAGGGATGGCAGCAGCAACGGTTGTGTTGCTGGTGGGCTTTGGAGCCGTTTGTTCCCGCATAGCCGGAAATGCCGTGGAACCTGCAAAACAGGAGGCGCCGGCTTCGGCAGAAGTTTCGGTGCCGGTGGAAGCGGCAGAGCAGCAGGACGGTCCGGCAGAAGATGTGGCAGAAGAGACCGGGGAACCGGAAGCAGCAGACCTGTACGGAGAGGATCCGGGAGCCGCGGACTTAAAAGACAGGATCGGTCCGCTTTCCCATGACGGCTATACGCTGGAGCAGGTCGTGGTATTGAGCCGGCACAATATCCGTGCGCCGTTAAGCGGCAAGGGATCTGCGCTGGATACGATGACTCCGCACGAATGGTACGAATGGTCTTCGGCGCCGAGCGAACTGTCGGTGCGTGGCGGCACGCTTGAGACCGGTATGGGGCAGTAT
>JAFWRC010000113.1 GCA_017508825.1 Lachnospiraceae bacterium | reverse complement strand
GATATGATGTACGCCGATCAGGGGTTTCTGCGCAGCAAAAGCCAGCCCCTTGGCATACGACACGCCGACCAGCAGTGCGCCGACCAGACCGGGGCCGTACGTTACCGCTACGGCATCCACATCACCGATCGTCATATCTGCCGCCTTCAATGCTTCGTCCACCACCTGGCAGATCCTCTCCGTATGCTTGCGGCTGGCGATCTCAGGTACCACACCACCGTACAGGGTATGGATATCGATCTGGGAGGATATGATATTGGAAATGACTTTGCGGCCGTCTTCTACGACCGCCGCTGCCGTTTCATCACATGAGGATTCGATCGCAAGGATCCGGATAGGCTTCCCGCTCATTGTATGTCACCTGTTTCTTCTTCGTTTTTATAGCCATAGATCTTCCAGTGTCCCTCCGCATTCTTGCGAAGGATAAACACCTGTCGGATCGTGTTATACGCCATGCTGCCGTCCACGATGCCTTTCATCGTATAATTACTGTACAGTCTCGCGCATTCATGATCATCATAGGTAAAAAAGTCCACATCCAGGGACGGGGTCACATCGACGCTGTAGATCTTGATCTCCTGTTTCTTAAAGGTATCCAGATCTTTCCTCAGTTCGATCAGCTGCTCCGCCTCCGTCTGGTTCGAAAGCAGCTCTTCATCCATATATTTGCGCATGATCAGCATCAGCGCCTTCTGCTCCGACTCTGTACAGTCCTCGTTATACAGACACACCGTCAGATCATTGTAATACTTGACGAGCTGCACCGGCGTGGAAGGGTATTCCTTAAACGGTGCTTCCGCCACCAGTTTCTGCGCTGCCGTCATCTCCTGAACCGCACGGCTGCCCGCCGCCTCGGCAGACACTGCCTCCGAATTGCGGCGCGTCAAATGAAGGTAGAACAGCAAAATGCTTCCTACCAACAGAGCCATTATGATCACAGTTTTTACGACTTTGGCCCGCTTCATCCGCAAACTCTCTTATTCCTGTGTGTCTTCGTCTTCAAACAGCAGGTCTTTGCTCATTCCGTCCCTGCCCATCACCGCATTTTCAAAAATCGCGCGTACGCCGTTCATGGCCTCTTCCGCCTGCCGGTAGATCATGGACGGGCTGTAATGCGTAAGCCACAGTTCTGCTGCCTGTGCCTGCGCCGCCATCTGTGCCGCCTCTTCAAACATCATATGTTTCTTGGACTTTGCCTTATCCAGCTTGTCCGCCTCACAATACATACCCTCACAGATCAAAAGATCCGATCCTGCCGCGTTGCTGACAATGCTCTCGGTCGGTCTGGTATCCGTGGAATAGGTCACTTTCAGCCCTTTCCGCGCCGGTCCCATGACCATATCCGGCGTATAGGTCCTGCCGTCATCTTCGATCGTCTCGCCATGCTGCAGACGGTTCCAGAACTTCAGCGGGATCTCCTGCGCTTTGGCAGCGGCCGCATCGAAACGTCCCTTGCGCTCGATCACAACGCTGTATCCGTAGCAGACAACATTATGCTTCACACGAAACGCCTGGATATACCCCTCTTCGATGGGGATACGTTCTTCATTTTCTTTTAATTCATGGTAGCGGATCTCAAAGGGAAGTCCCGGTGCGATCACACGCAGGGAATCCACTACACGCTTCAGTCCCGCCGGTCCCACCATCAGCACCGGCTCGGTCCGCTCTGCATTCGCCATGGAAAGCAGCATCCCCGGCAGGCCGCTGATATGGTCCGCATGATAATGGGTAAAACACATGATTGCGATGGGATTGGGGCTCCAGCCTTTTTCCCGCAGCGCCATCTGCGTTCCTTCCCCGCAATCGATCAATATGGTATCTCCGTTGTGTCTGACCGCAAGCGCCGTCAGATAACGTTTGGGCAGCGGCATCATCCCGCCCGTGCCCAGAAGACAGACTTCCAGCATCCGTGTCTCCTTACAAACTTATATATTTTCCCGCAGCCAGTAGATCAGTGCATCCTCTGCCGGCGCGGTATAAAAATTCTTTCTTCTTCCTTCGCAGACAAATCCCAGCTTTTCATAAAGCGCGATCGCTGCCGCATTGCCGGCACGCACCTCCAGGGTGAATGCCACGATCCCGCGGTCCTTCGCCGCCTGCATCAGGTTCTCTAAAAGCGTCTTTGCGATCCCGCGTCCCCGGCAGGCCTCTGCCGTCGTTACGTTGGTCAGATCCGCCTCATCGATGGACATGATCAGCCCGGCATTCGCGATCACCTGTCCGTCCTGTTCCGCAACATAGTACAGATAATTCGGGCTGTTCAGCGCATCCGCAAAATCTTTTCTCTGCCATGGTTTGGAAAACGCCGCAGCTTCCAGCGCCGCCACCGTATCCAGATCTTTTTCCTGCATCGGTCTGTATACGATCATTCTGTCCCCAGCTTCTCGGCACGTTCGCGTTCTGCCTGGGATGGGCGCAGATACTCCGGTGCAAAGGTTCCTGCCTCCACAGGTGTTTTTCCCTCTTCCAGCATCATCAGCGCACGCGCCGCCACACTGCCCGCGCTCTGCAGCCGTTTGTGCAGGGGTGCCAGGATATACGGAACCTGCATCTGTTCCGTAATGGTCTGACGATGCACTTCCACACCGTCTCCCAAAAAGATCACTGTTTCCCCAAGCGCATTCAGCCGTTCGATCTGCTCCGCCATCGGCAGCGCTGCTTCTTCGGCTACTGTATGCATCCGCACGCCGGCGCCTTCCTGTGAGAAACGGTAGATCCCGCTGTATACCTGCGCACGTCTCGCATCCATGATCGGGCAGACCAGCTGCTCCGTTCCGTAAAACTGACATGCCAGCCCTTCCAGGGTCGGTACGGCGATCACCGGCTTGTTCAGCGCCTGCGCCATACCTTTGACCGCTGCCGCGCCGATGCGCAGTCCCGTAAACGATCCGGGGCCTGCTGCCACCGCAATCGCATCCGTCGTATCCGGTTCGTATTCTGCCGCATCACACAGCGTCTGCAGCATGGGCATCAGCGTCTGTGAATGCGTTTTTTTATGATTGATAGTATATTCCCCGAGCAGTACACCGTCACTCACCAGAGCAACCGTCGCCGTCTGTCCGGAAGAATCCAATGCGATCAGATTCATACCCGCTCACCTTCTGTCATCCGGATCGTGATCTTCCGATAAGAAAAATCCCTGGTCAGATCCTTTTCGATCGTAATATCCGTCCGCTTCTGCGGCAACAGTTCCGCCACCTGTTCGGCCCATTCGATCAGGCACACGCCCTGACCGTACAGATAGTCATCAAAGCCCACCTCGTACATCTCTTCCGGGTCTTCGATACGGTATACATCAAAATGATACAGCGGAAGCCGTCCTTCTTCATAAACCTGCAGGATCGTAAACGTCGGGGAATTGACCGCCTCCGTGATCCCAAGCCCCTCGGCAAAGCCCTGCGCAAACACGGTCTTGCCCACGCCCAGATCGCCGTTCAGTGTAAATACCGCTCCGGCTGCCGCCTGCTCTCCCAATTCTTTTCCCAGCGCATAGGTCTCTTCTGCGCCGTTTGTTTCAATCACTCTATCCATAATCAATATCTGATCTTTACTAATATCTGATCTTTACTTTTTTCGGATCCATATATTTGGCGATCACCGCCAGCAGATCCGTCAGCTGTCCGCCAAGCTGCTTTCTCGGAAATACGGAAGCATTGTTCTTTCCCGTATATACAACAATACTCAGGCTGGTGGATACCGCTTTGGTACACTGTTCCCAGCGCACACTCTGTCTGGTCTCCCCCTGCGATACGGTAATTCCCTTTTCGGAAAACTCATAGTTTAAAGGCTGCTTCATCACCGGCTGCAGCATCTGCAGACTTGCACGATACCTGAGATTCACGGGAAGGTACAGGATCAGTACGATTCCCAGGATCAGATACAGGATGAAATGCGTCTTTGCATATGCGATGAGCCCAAGGATCCCGAAACATGTCCCCAGGATCCCGGAAGATCCGGTATAGGCATGGTGGATCAGGTAATCGTACAGAAGAGAAGCGCTCATCTGCACCGGAAAGGACAGTTCCACTTCTGCTTCCGGCTCCTGTTCCGCCTGCTCCTGCATAGTCTCTCCGGTCTCTTCCACGTTTTCCATCGTATCTTTTTTTATCTCTGTTTCAGCCAAAATAAGCGCACCTTCCCCAAGGCATAATACTGACAAATATCATACCAAAATTTACATAATATTGCAATAAAAAAGGAAAATGGAAACTTTAATGTGAAGTGAAAAGTTAAATTCCACTTCTAATACCTCTAAGTAGATCTTACTCTTACAGGATCTCCCCCTAAGTTCCACTTATATGTAGTTGAATTTAGTCTTACAATAGTGATTCTGGCAACCATCCTTGAAAGGACTGG
>JAFWRC010000112.1 GCA_017508825.1 Lachnospiraceae bacterium | reverse complement strand
TCCTTCAGGATGAAGTAGGTATCTGCCTTTGCCGTGTTCTGCGTATTCAGCAGGGAATTGTACAGCGGGCGGAAACGATCCGGATCGTCCGGAGCAAAGGTTCCGTTGATCAGCTGCATCAGCACCTTGCGGATATCCGGATCACTGTTGAAGATATCCATCGGGTTGTAGCCGCCGTGGTTCTCATAGTTGATGACCTCGTCGGAAGACAGACCGAAGATGAACGCATTCTCCTCGCCCACTTCTTCCACGATCTCCACGTTTGCGCCGTCCATGGTACCGATGGTCAGAGCGCCGTTCAGCATAAACTTCATGTTACCGGTACCGGATGCTTCCTTGCTGGCCGTCGAGATCTGCTCGGATACATCGGATGCCGCGAAGATGATCTCCGCATTGGATACACGGTAATCCTCGATAAATACCACTTTGATCTTGCCGTTGATCGCCGGATCGTTATTGACTACATCTGCCACGGAATTGATCAGCTTGATGGTCAGCTTCGCATTCATATAGCCGGCTGCCGCCTTCGCACCGAAGATAAAGGTTCTCGGGAAGAAGTCGCGCTCCGGATGCTCCTTCAGATCGTTATACAGGTACATCACGTGCAGGATGTTGAGCAGCTGACGCTTGTACTCATGCAGACGCTTTACCTGCACATCGAAGATGGATCTCGGATCCACATCGATGCCGTTGTGCTTCTTGATATACTCTGCCAGACGCACCTTGTTCTGATACTTGATGTTCATAAATTCCTGCTGTGCTTTCTTGTCATCCGCATACACAGCCAGCTTCTTGATCTTGGGCAGGTTGGTGATCCACTCGTCGCCGATGTGTGCCGTTACCCAGTCTGCCAGCAGCGGATTCGCATGCAGCAGGAAGCGGCGCTGCGTGATACCGTTGGTCTTGTTGTTGAATTTCTCCGGGAACATCTCGTAGAAATCCTTCAGCTCCTGCTTCTTTAAGATCTCGGTATGCAGGCGTGCCACACCGTTTACGGAGTAGCCTGCGCAGATCGCCAGGTGTGCCATCTTGACCTGTCCGTCGTAGATGATCGCCATCTTGCGGATCTTCTCCTGGTTGCCCGGGTACTTGCGCTCGATGTCCAGGATAAATCTGCGGTTGATCTCCTCGATGATCTGATAGATACGCGGGAGCAGACGGGAGAACAGCTCGATGGGCCACTTCTCCAGTGCCTCTGCCATGATCGTATGGTTGGTATATGCGCAGGTCTTGGTGGTCACTTCCCATGCCTCATCCCAGGTCAGATAATACTCATCCATCAGGATACGCATCAGCTCTGCGATGGCTACCGTCGGGTGGGTATCGTTGAGCTGGAAGGTCACCTTCTCATAGAAACCGCGGATGTCCTTGTGGTTACGCATATACTTCTGTACCGCTTCCTGTACGGATGCGGAGATGAAGAAGTACTGCTGTTTCAGACGCAGTTCCTTACCTGCATAGTGATTGTCGTTCGGGTAGAGCACCTCGACGATGTTGCGTGCCAGGTTCTCCTGCTCTACGGCTTTCTGGTAATCGCCTTTGTCAAAGGAATCCAGACGGAACACATCGATGGGCTCCGCATCCCAGATACGCAGGGTATTTACGATGCCGTTGCCATAGCCCACGATCGGCAGATCGTAAGGTACGGCACGGACAGCCTGATAGCCTTCCTGATAATAGTTGTTACGGCCGTTTTCATCGGTGCGAACATTGACATAACCGCCGAAGCGTACTTCCTTGGCATATTCCGGGCGGCGCAGCTCGAACGGGTTGCCGTTCTCCAGCCAGTTGTCCGGTGCCTCCACCTGGTAACCGTCGCGGATCTTCTGCTTGAACATACCGTAACGGTAGCGGATGCCGCAGCCGTAAGATGCATAACCCAAAGTTGCAAGGGAATCCAGGAAACATGCAGCCAGACGGCCCAGACCACCGTTACCGAGAGCTGCATCCGGCTCCTGGTCTTCTACCACGTTCAGGTCCAGTCCCAGCTCTTCCAATGCGGCCTGTACATCCTTGTACGCCTTCATATTGATCATCATATTGCCCATAGCACGCCCCATCAGGAACTCCATGGACAGGTAGTATACAGTCTTGGGGTCTTTCTTCTCGTACTGCTTCTGTGTCTCCAGCCACATATCCACGACCTGGTCTTTGATCGCATAGGATACCGCCTGGAAGATCTGCTGCGGAGATGCCTCCTCCAGCGTCTTGCGGTACAGCGTCTTGATGTTGTAAAGCACACTGCGCTTAAACAGTTCCTTGTCAAAAGAATCTCTGAGTGTTGCTCCCGTTTCGGAAGTCACTACTGCATTTTTCTTCGCTGCCATCCCTTTTCCTCCTTGAAACAAAAAGTGTAAATCACCGTTGTCTATTATACCAAAAATAGGCGGATAAATAAAGCTTTTTTTGAAACAAATCACTAAAAAAGGGAACCCTGTTGAAGAGTTCCCCTCATCCGCCTTCGCGCAGCTTCCTTATTGTACCATACCGTTCTTTACATAGAAGGAAGCGCCGTCATAGCTTACCCTTCCGGTATAGTCCGAAGCGAGTTTGCCGTCTTTTACATAGAACCATTCGCCGTCATACTCTGCCAGGCCGGTGTACTGTGTCTGTGCCTGTCCGTTGGCCAGGTAGTACCAGTCGCTTCCGTTCGGATCCTGTGCCAGGCCGCTCACTTCCTTCATGATACGTCCTGCGCCTACGAAGAACAGTGCGCCGTCATACTCGACAAAGCCTGCCATCTTCGTATCCAGTTTGCCTTTTCTTACATAGAACCATGCACCGTCATACTCTGCCAGGCCGGTATACTGGTTCTGTGCCTGACCGTCCGCGCAGAAGTACCAGTCATCCGTATAGACGATATCCTGTACCAGGCCGTCGGCGTCCTTATCCACTTTGCCCTTCACCAGGAAGAACAGATAGCCGTCATGCTCAACAAAGCCGTTGATATCGGTCGCCACCACATCGTTTCTGTAATAGTAGTACTCTCCGTCCGGTCCCTGACGCAGTCCTTCGCTGCTGTTGCTTACGGGTCTGGTGTGAACGGTTGTGGACGGTCTGCCGCCGGTGCCGTTATTGTTTCCCGGATTCGACGGGGTTACGTCCGTATTGTTATTGCCGCCCGGGGTCGTCGGATTTACATCCGGTTCGTTATTGCCGCCCGGGGTCGTCGGATTTACATCCGGTTCGTTATTGCCGCCCGGGGTCGTCGGATTTACGTCCGGTTCGTTATTGCCGCCCGGGGTCGTCGGATTTACGTCCGATTCGTTATTTCCGCCCGGATTCGACGGGATCACCGGTACATAGCCGGTGTTTTCAAAGGTGCCGCTGCCGCCCTGCGTAGAGACATTGATGGTCGCATGTTTTTCCACATGATCTAAGAATTCCTTCAGTCCCTTCTGCATTTCCGCCGTCGTGATCCTGCCGTGCGGGTAGATATGATTGTTCTTGGTCTCGAGGATCTCCCACTGGATCGCGTAGGTTACCGCGCCCCATGCGTAATAGTCCACCTCGAAGAAATCCGTCTTGTCATCCGTGCGGCCATAGTCAAATGCGCTCAGCCACTTCACGCCTTCCGCATAATGATGCACCATCAGCGCAAAGTCCTGTCTGGCAATGGCCATACCACCGTTGAAGGTATCGGAGCAGAGATTCGGATAACCGTAGCAGATGTTGTTCTGCTCGCCCCAGATCACGGCCTTCTCATAGAAGGTGCCTGCCACATCGGTAAATCGAGAAGATCCGCTGACAGCCGGTGATCCTGCCAGTTCATACATCGTCTGGATCGCTTCCCCGCGGGTCACGAAGTCTTCGCTGTCCGAAAGCCCGTCTTTGATATTCAGATAGATTTCGGGAACATCTGCTGCCTCATTCGGGTTATCCGCGATCAGCTGCGTAGACGGCTTCACGCTGATAAAATACCGCAGTTCATCCATATATTCATGGTCTCCGCCAAAGTCGACAAGATAGTCATTCGATTGGGAACCCGGATCATAGATCATGGTACCGTTTCCTTTTTCCACCTGATCGAGGATGTAGCGCAGACGACTGTTGTTGTTGATATTTACCGAATCGAGCGGATTTCCGAAGATCTGGAAATAATACAGCAGCGGATTATGGGAAACATCCAGACTCGTGAGCTGATTGCAGCCGCAGCGCAGATCACAGAGCCTCGGATTGTGAGACAGATCCAGTTCCGTAAGCTTATTCCAGTCGCAGATCAGCGCCATCAGCTGCGGATTGTGGCTCACATCCAGATGTGTGACCCCCGTATCGGCGCAGCAAAAAAACTCCAGACCGGATAAGCCGCTGACATCCACTTCCAGTCCGTGATTTCCCCAGACATCCAGTCTTTTCATACTCGGATTATTACCGAGATCCAGATGCTCTAAACCTGTATTCTGTGCATCCAAATGAGTAAGCTTTGTATTATGGCTCAGATCCAGCGATTCCAGCGGACACCCGAAAATGATCAGGTGCTCCAGATCCGGACATACGCTCAGATCGATCGATGTCAGCCTCGGGTTTTCACTGATCTCAAGATAGCCCATCTTGGGATTGTTGGACAGGTCCAGCTCTGTCAGATCACACTGAAAGCAGTAGATCCACTCCAATTTCGGATTGCCGGAAAGGTCGATCTCCGTGATCGGATTGCCCGAACACCAGATACCGGTGATCTCCGGATTTTTTGTGAAATCCACTTTTCCGGTAATGTTACAATCCTCACACCACACGCCACGAACATCAGGAAAATACTCGATTCCCTCGATTGAGCGTACATTTGGATAGTTTTTGCAGTATACATTGTAGACACCGCGCTCCTTATCGTTTAAGGCCCCGTTGTGATCGGTATCGTAGTTCTGCGCGATCACCGACCGGAAACCCGGATCCGGAAAATGTGCTTCATCAATCGGTATCTCTTCTCCGGCTGCTGTTACCTGCAGCGGTCCCACAAACTGAAAGACCGATTCCGCAACAAGCATCACTGCAAGAAGTTTCGTCAACAGTTTCTGTTTCATACAATCTTCCCCTCCTTCAATA
>JAFWRC010000111.1 GCA_017508825.1 Lachnospiraceae bacterium | reverse complement strand
TGGCCGGTATGGAAAGTACGGTTACACCGCAGATGTGTAATGCGGCATTCTGGAATGCGATCCCCGGAGAAGCATCCTATGCGGTGCTGATGTCTTCGGAGCATATAGCCAGGTACAATGCTTCCGCGCTTGCTGCCCCGGGATCTCATATGAATGATCTGATCAATATGGATGAAGCCTTTGACGCTGCGGCACAGAAAGAAGAACTTGCCCGGACGATCGTGGATGAGATGCCGGCGAAGGATGTCTATGTGAACAGAAACCGGATCGACCGGCAGGTATACTACGAATACATTTCCGAATGTGTAAAAGCTACCGGCTGGAATGGAGAGATCAGGCCGTTTTATGCGCTTGCAGTAAGCCAGACCCAGATCCGTTCCATACCTACACTGGACTATATCGGTTACAGCGCATCGGATACGGATGATGAGGCCGTTTTATCGTCCCTGCGGGTAAATGAGCCATTTCTGGTCAAACAGGTGGCGGTGGTAAATGATTATCTGTATTATTGGGGCTATTCCAGCAATGTATGCGGCTGGGTGGATGCAAAGGATATCGCCTTTTGTGCAAGCAAAGAGGAATGGCTGGATATGTGGCAGGTGGATCTGAACGGAAAAGATTTTCTGGTGGTGACCGGAAACTATTTTCACCTGTCTCAGTCCTACTATGCACCTGCGGTTTCGGATCTGTTGCTTACTATGGGTACTACATTAAAGCTGGTTCCGGAGAAGGAGATACCGAAAAATATCGCAGGACGCGGAACCTGGAATAATCATGTGGTATATATACCGGTCCGGGATGCAGATGGTCATTGTATCAAACAGCCGGCACTGATCGCCCAGAATAAAGACCTGAGCATCGGATATCTGCCGCTTACCTCGGCAAATGTCGTAACTCAGGCATTTAAGTATCTGGGCGATACCTACGGGTGGGGCGGAATGCTGGATTCGGTGGATTGCTCGGCGCTGGTACGCAATGTATACAAATGTTTCGGGCTGGAGATGCCCAGAAATACAAACTGGCAAAAGGAGGTGCCCGGTACTTGCCTGTCACTGGAAGGGATGTCGGATGAAGAAAAGACAGCAGTGATCGCGAATTGTTTCCCGGGAACACCGCTGTATATGTCCGGACATACCATGATCTATCTGGGAACGATCGATGGTGTAAACTATGTGATCAGTGCGATGGGATCCGCATCGGACAGTGCCGGTGAACTGGAGGTGGTATCACAGAATACGGTGGCGATCACCCCGCTCACGGTACGCCGGAGAAACGGTGCCACGTGGCTTGCCAGTATCAATGCGGAGGTGACACCCTGGACGACACCGTGACCGGAAAACAGATCTTCGGATCTGTTTTTTTTTTGACCTTGTTGCAATGAAAAAATTTTTCCGAAATCCATAAATCAGATCCGATGGTTTCGTATCTTCAACATCTGATACAGAAAACAGGGAGACAGAGAGCTTCCGGAAAAAGTAATCATAAGATGAGTCTAAGGGAGGATACGGATATGAAGAAAAGGAATTTTGCAGTCGCATTACTGATGTGTATCACGCTGGCAGGCTGTGGTACCAATACCGCAACGAGAGGTACATTGGCGCAGCATGTGCTGAGCGGTGAAGTAACACCGTCGCCGACGGAGGCGCCGCATTATACGCAGGCTCAGATCGATAAACATATTAAAGAAGTCGGTGAGCGTTATGATGGTCTGTATTCTTACGAATATGATTATGATATGTTCTGCACATCGGAGGCGTGTGCTGCAGAACCGCAATCGGTCAGTACAGGCAGCAACGGCGCTGTAGCAAGTGTAGTACAGGGAAATCCCGTCACGGTACAGGATGTGGATTGGAATACCGAGAATTACAATGCGGTCAAAGAATCCGGTTTTGTTTCCGTAAATACCCAGCCGTTCTCTACTTTCGGTGCGGATGTGGATACTGCAGTGTATTCCAATTTCCGCCGCAGCGTATATGAGAACGATGGCTTCGGGATCAGCGGTGATGCGATCCGTATCGAAGAAATGGTCAATTACTTTAACTATGACTATGCAAAGCCGGCGGATGGAGAAAAGTTCGGTGAAGTAACAGATCTGGCACCCTGTCCGTGGAACGATGATACTCTCCTGCTCCGTGTGGGTGTGAGAGCGGAAGAGATCGCACCGGAAAAGGGCAGCAATATCGTCTTTCTGATCGATACCTCCGGTTCGATGTTTGATAACAATAAGCTGCCGCTGGCGCAGGAAGCCTTCAAAACCCTGCAGGCGCAGCTGACGCAGAATGACACCGTATCGATTGTCACCTATGCCGGCAGCAGTGAAGTGGCACTGGAAGGTGCACGTGGTGATGAGCATCAGAAGATCGTGGATGCGATCGATGAACTGGAAGCATATGGCTCGACCAATGGAGAAGGTGGCATCAAAAAGGCTTATGAGATTGCAGAGAAATACTTTATCGAGGGTGGCAATAACCGCGTGATCCTGGCAACCGACGGTGACCTGAATGTAGGTGTTTCCTCCGAGGCAGGTCTGATCGAGCTGGTGGAAGAAGAGCGGGAGACCGGTGTGTTCCTGTCTTGCCTGGGCTTTGGCAGCGGCAACTATCAGGATGACAAGATGGAAGCGCTTGCGGATTACGGAAACGGCAACTACGCATTCGTTGACTGTTCTGCAGAGGCAGAGCGAGTTCTGAAAGATGAGATGTGGTCCACCCTGTATACTGTGGCAAAAGATGTGAAGTTCCAGGTGGAATTCAATCCCGCACAGGTGAAGGGCTATCGTCTGATCGGTTATGAAAACCGCAAGATGGCAGCCGAAGACTTTGCAGATGATACGAAGGATGGCGGTGAAGTCGGCTCGGATCAGTGTGTGACCGTATTGTACGAAGTGGTATTGAACGATTCGGCGTTTGAAATCCCGGGGGTGGAATCCCGTTATGGTAACGATGCGGCCGGTGCAGCCGACAGCGATGAGCTGCTGGCAGTCAATATCCGCTACAAGGAGCCGGACAGTAATACCAGTGAACTGCGGACCTATCCGGTGACCAAAGATATGATCAGCGATACGATGGATGATGATACTTCCTGGGCAGCCGGTGTGGCACAGTTCGGAATGCTTTTGAGAGAATCCGAATTTGCCGGCACTTCCACCTACGAAGATATCATTGACCGCCTGAAACAGGATCCGAAAGTGATGACGGATGACTTCCGCGCAGAGTTCTTATACATTGCGGAAAAAGTGGCTCAGAATAACTGATCGAAGCCGAAAAATTAAAAAAGGCCTTCCCCGAAAAGGGAAGGTCTTTTTGGTATATAACCTTAGTTGATATTGTATTCTACCTTTTCTGCGTTAGTCAGTTCTGCGCCCGGGAACTGACGCTTTGTTTCTTCGATGAGCATCGTATAGTTTTTGTAATAGATGCGGTCCACAACGCCGTCTTTATATTGGATAAAGCTGTTCGCATCCTTCATATAGGCAATGCAATGCGGTACATGGGCACAAAGTCCGTATTTCTCCGTATCCACAAGGTAAAGACTATAGCCGGTGACAATGGCAATCTTACCATCGGCTTCATCATAAAGTATGTATTTGATAAAGTAATCCGTTTCAAAAGAGTTGATGTATTCCTGATTCTTTATATCCCAGATACGGAGTGTAAAATCGCCTCCGTGCAGAAACAGGTAGTGGTTATCCTCGGAAAACTGAAGCGTAGCGCCTTGGGTCATCTGCATCGGAAGACCACCGCTTAACTCTTCACTTTGAGTATCCAGGATCCAAACCTTCTGATCTTTACAGCTCATTGCAATATATCTTTCGTCAGTAGACACGCTTAAATATTCCAGACCGAAATAATCGGAGACTTCCTGTAAGCGGTCGTCTTCAAAAATATGTTTTTCTCCGGTGGATGTTGTTACAACATAGAGGTTTTTGTTTTTTTCGGAAACATACAGAGCGTTACCGTCTTCAGAAGGGATTGCGGATCCGACGGAACCCTCCAGATCGGTTTCATAAATGCAACACCTGTTTTTCAGGTCGGCAACAAATAATCTGACACCACTCCAGAGAACACAGTAGCATCCGTTTTTCGAAAACTGCACTTTAGTGATCGCAGGATCATCGATCCCCAACTCGGCAAAACTTATCGTTTCATCGGTTCCTTCGACCGGGTCAACAAACTGGAAGGTATCACGGAATGCAATGATAAAGGTGTTTCCGCAAAAGGCAGTCTTAGACGCATATCTGCCGTCATTATCCGATTGAAAGACCAGATTGCCATCGGGATCATAATACCCATATCCGACATTATTTCCCGAATATGCCATGACATAGTAATTACCGGTCGGTGCTGTTCCGGCGGTGGTCAGCTGATCTTCCGTGGCAGGAAGCATCTCCAGATCTGGAGCCTGCTGATAATCCAGAACAAACAGGTTTTTACCGAATTGTTCGCGTGCAATGAAGGACCGGCCGGTCGCAATGATATCTACCATATTTTGTATGTGTTTATTGTCGGTATCGTCATAAACCTGACCGATCTCCGGATTCGTAAGATAAACATCTCCGTTTGTGCACGCGATATAGCCGGAAGGATCGTTTATGCCGGGCATCAGAGAAATGGCATCTGCCGGAAGTGCCATCTCCGCAAGGATACTGCCGTCTGCTTCGCTAAAGGAAAATACTTTATCTTCCGCCGTAACGATAATGCTGGTCCGTTCTCCGTTGTCTGCCGAATATGTATGAGACCGGATCAGGATATGGAAAGCGCTAAGATTAAAGATGTCCGGATCTACGGTCTTTGACCATAGTTTTTTTCCGTCCGGGGAAAAAAGATCGAGCGTCATGGATTCCATTTCGCCGGTCCAATGATAGTCATTCGGACAACTGAGTGCAGCGATGTTTCCGTTAACGGTAACATGAAAATGTATCAGGTGAGAACCGGATAGTTCAATATCCTGAAAGCTTCCGGTTTCCGTTTGCAGGATCATCGCTGTAGCAGGGGTACCTTCTTCGTTTTCGTGCCCGACCACAAACAGTCCGGCTTTGGCATTGTATATACCTTCCCCGACCAACTTTCCGGATGGACCGCAGTCATATCTGGAAACAATACTTCCGTCGGAAAGTTTTACGGTCCATATCTCAGAAGAATCGACGAGAAAAGCCAGACCCCTTTTGATATCGATCGCACCATTGATCACGCTGGTGGTGCCCGGTGATTCGAAACAGTATAACAATTGCCCGGATTTGTCATAGGCATAAAGACGCCTATAAGTCATAGCATAGACATTATTCTCATCAGCTTCTGCAAGCTGGACTTTATCTAAATAATTATCATTGACTTCGGGCGGGATGCAGAGAATCTCCTCCCAGGTAGCGGTATCCCAGATATGTATATTGTTGCCATGATCCAGAGAGATCAGACGACTGCCGTTTTCACTTTTCCAGTATGCGGATACCGGGAGATCGTGTTCCAGATTTTTGTAGAAAGCTCTGCTCCTGCCGTCATCATAAGCATGCAGAGCGCTGCTCAGGGCATATTCCGCTTCGGCTACATAGGGGCGGTTATCACCGGCCGAAGGCAGACCTTCACAGGCGACCAGGGCAGCCTGCTTGCGATAGCCGTCCGATAGCAGATTCATTGCCTTAGATGCATAGAAACGTGACTGGTTGATCTGTCTGTCGCGGTTTTCATTCATGTAGTCCAATGCCAGCCTTGTATTCTCGCTGGTCAGGGAACGCTGCTGCTGGTTCATCTCCTCCATTTCACGGGCTATGGAGGCGTTGTAGATACCGAAAGCAGTACCGGCTCCGCCGATGAGCAGCGCTGAGGCTGATACATAGGCTATCGCTTTTCGAACCTGACGTTCGCGGTGGCGCTGTCTTAAGTCGTCAAAGGTACAGCCGATGACCGGAGCCACCAGGCGCAGCAGTTCCGTCTTGAATTTCTTGTTTCTTTCATTTTTATCCTTGCTCCGGATATCCGCCGCCAGCGGTTCTACGGGATTGCCGTCATCATCTTTCAGGATCAGAGGGGGAAAGCTGTCTTCCGGTTCGCCGTCGATCAGGATCGCCAGTATGTGAGAGCGGTCATGAAGTTCGATAAAGGTTTCGATCTCTTTACGTACCCATTCGGACTCCGGGGTGTCAGGCGAACAGACAACGATCAGATATTCGGTATTCTCCAGAGCCGCATTGATCTCTTCCGTCAGATTGCTTCCGATGGGCAGCTCTTCCTGGTCACGAAAAACACGGCGGATTTTTTTCTTACCGGTCTTTTTCTGCACGGCAGCAGGGATGGAAAAGGTCTCCAGTCCGCGGTGTAGCTTCTTTGCGATCTCCATATCTAACGGTGTATGTCGGTAACTGATAAAAGCATCGTATTTCATGTATATATCCCTCCGAACCTAATTGTTATTTTACCAAAGATTATGGTTTTTTGAAAATATTTTTAAAAAGATGTTGACATACTACGACAGGCGTGGTATAAAGATACTACGACAGACATAGTACGACAGACGTTGCAGTGACAGTCGTGCTACTACAGACATAGTAAAACAGATAAAGATCAAAAAGGAGGTGAGCAGGAAATATGGTAGAGATCAGCAGTGATGTGATCCGCGGTTACAATGATACGATGATATTGTATATCCTGCGGAAAGCACCGTCCTACGGTTATGAGATCTCCAAGCAGATCAAGCAGCTGAGCGACGGGAAGTATGTCATCAAGGAAACGACACTGTATTCCGCGTTTACACGAATGGAAAAGAACGGCTATATCGAGTCCTTTACGGCGGCGCCGGAGGCGGATGGCGGCGGAAAGCGCCGGACGTATTACCGGATCACGGGTAACGGACAGCAGTACTACAAAGAGAAATGTGAGGAATGGAATCTGACGAAAGAAGTGGTGGAACACTTCATTACGGCGGAGGAATAAGGGGAGGATATCTGAATGGAAACGATCAAAAACTATCTGGAAGCGATGTTCGCAAATCTTCCGCGCACCCCGGAGGTGATCAAGGCGAAGGATGAACTGTGGCAGATGATGGAAGACAAATATAATGAATTGCGCGAGGAAGGCCGCAGCGAGAATGAGGCGGTAGGTGTTGTGATCTCGGAATTCGGCAACCTGGATGAGCTGGCAGAAACTCTCGGTCTGGAGAAAGCCGTTGAGGAAAGCCACGAACTGATGGAACTGGAACCGCGCAGACAGCTGACGATGGACGAGGTGAGAGATTTCCTGCACGCACAGATGGCAAGAGGCACGATGATGGGTATCGGCGTGATGTTCTGTATCGCCTGCCCGATCTGGGTGATCCTGCTCGGCGATACAATCTTGGAAGGCATCGGAGTACTGCTGCTGCTGGTTCAGGTTGCACTGGCAGTCGGAATGTTCGTGTTTGCATCAAACCGTCACGCCAGATGGAAATACATCTATAAAGAACCCTGCAGCATCGATTATGCTACCGCAGATTATGTGGCATCCGAAAAGGAACGCTATAATCTGGGACTGAAGGGCCAGAGAACAATGGGAATCCTGCTCTGCGCACTTTGCTGGGTACCGGCGATGTTGTTTGACACCATAGGGCTGGCAAAGCTTTCGGTAATGGACAATATCGTAGCAGTGCTGCTTCTGCTTATGGTAGGTTTCGGTGTGTTCTTCATCATCAACAGCAGTATCGTCAGAGCAAGCTTTGAAAAGATCTTAAAGCTGAACGATGAAAAGACGATGAGCAGTCAGTTTGTGGATGCACAGAAGGGGCTGTATGAAAATCCGCGTCTCAACAATCTGATGAGCGTGTACTGGCCGACCGTTACCTGCATTTACTTAAGCTACAGCTTCCTGACGTTTAACTGGGGCAGCAGCTGGCTGATCTGGCCGATCGCAGGGATTGCGCATTCGGTGATCAAGAAGAATATGGGAAGTGTAAAACAGGCTTAATTACGGGAGGATAAGAATATGAAAGAAAAAGGTTTTAACAGAGGGGCGTATATGGCGGTGATCACCGTGATCACAGTGTGCAGTATATTTTTGGGATCGCTGATCCACCTGGGCGGGCTGCTCTGGAGAATTCCGGGTCTGACCCGGTTCGGCGGCGCTCCCGGTGAGGGTACGGTCAGCGGTACGGACACGATCGGTACCTTTGGTGCTGCGAATATCGAACTGGAAGCCGGAGCGCTGACGATAGTGAAAGGCGACGAATACAAACTGGAGTTTGACGGATATCCGCAGGGCAAAGAGCCGCATTGGGAAATGAAGGGCGATACCCTGGTAATAACCCAGAAAATGGGCAGAGGCTTCAACCTGAAGTCCATGGGTAACTTAAACTGCAGTGTGACACTGACGATCCCGGAAGATATCAACCCGAATATGGATATTAAGCTTGCGTTGGGCGGGGTTGACATCAGTGATCTGGCGTTTGGCACAATGGTCCTGGATCTGGATATGGGCTCCTGCGTACTTTCCGATTGCAGTATGAGCGGATGCACTGTAGATGCGGATATGGGTTCCTGCACTTTTACGAACTGTTCGATGTTTGGCTGCAATATGGATGCGGATATGGGCGAGATCACG
>JAFWRC010000013.1 GCA_017508825.1 Lachnospiraceae bacterium | reverse complement strand
CTGGGGAGTTATCTGCTGTTCTGCATATATTCTATAGTGAAATTTTACAGAATTAAAAATGTTTTTTAAACACATTGACATAGAACGAAAGACAGTTCGGGAAAACTAATTGACCCGAACCGTTTTTTGGTTTAAATTTGGGAGTTTTGCACATATATTCAGTTGTGTATTTTTATATTTTCGGTTATAATATACACAGTATTGTTTGCGTTTATCGGGATATTTATGTCTTGACGGAGATTGTGGTTACAGTTTTCCGGCAGGGGAAAGGTATCGGATGGAGCAATTAAGAAAGAAGGGCAGGAAACAGTTTCTTCTTACAATGCTTCTTGTGTTTCTGTTTCTGGCCTTTATGAGCATATTTAATATGGTGACCTACTACCGGGCATCGGTCGCTTCGGTCGAAGCGCTCGGGGAGAGCAGTCTGGCCTATGAATCTGCCAAGATCGAGAGTTATGTGCAGAAGGGGCGGGATGTGCTATGCGTCACGGCGGATACTGTGGAGTTTATGCTGGATTACGGCGTGCCGACGGAGGAGATCCTTTCCTATCTGGTGGAGGAGTCTGCCAAACAGCAGGCGGAGATGGATGAAAACTTTAACGGTATCTACGGCTGGATCGGCGGAGAATATCTGGACGGCGTGGGCTGGGAGCCGCCGGCGGATTTCGTGCCGAAAGAGAGAGACTGGTACATCGCGGCGGCAAAAGAACCGGGACAGCCGGTGATCGTGCAGCCTTATGTGGACGCGCAGACCCATACGGTGATGATCTCCGTGGCATATATGCTTTCGGACGGGGACAGTGTCGTTTCCCTGGATATCGCATTGAATAAGATACAGAATATCACCGAGAATATCCGCATCGGCGGAGTTGGCTACGGTTTTATCATGGATGATGCCGGCCTGATCATTGCACATTATGACGGTGGGGAAAAAGGAAAAGCCTATCCCACGGATGAAAATCAGACGGTTATGGTAAAAAAGATCCGAGAGACCGGATCCGGCAGTTTTCAGACGATGATCGACGGAGAAAAGTGTTCCGTTTTTACCAGTACGGTTATGGATGACTGGCATGTGGTCATGGTGGTGAACAACACACGCCTGTTTGAGGAGATCCGCAACAACATCATCATGCAGGCTGCCGCTACGGTGATCATATTTTTGATCATCTTCGGATTCTGCTATTTAGCCTACCGGAGGCTGGTAAGTCTGGGAGAGAAAGAACAGGAGAATGACCTGCGGATCCAGAAACTTAATTCCAATATCGTTAAGGCTCTTGCATTTACGATCGATGCAAAAGACCGTTATACCAGCGGTCATTCCCAGCGAGTGGCAAATTATGCGCTTGAGATCGCCAAACGTATGGGCAAGAGCGAAGAAGAACAGAATATGATCTACTACGCAGGTCTGCTGCACGACGTAGGTAAGATCCGTGTGCCGGAGGAGGTGCTGAACAAACCGGGAAAACTGAGCACCTCGGAATTCAACCAGATCAAGGTGCATACCGTCAGCGGTTATCATATCTTAAAGGACATTTATGATGAGCCGCAGATCGCCATCGGCGCAAAGTATCATCACGAACGCTATGACGGCACGGGGTATCCGGACGGACTTTCCGGGGAAAATATTCCGGAAGTGGCAAGGATCCTGGGGGTAGCCGATTCCTACGATGCGATGGCCAGCAACCGCAGTTACCGAAGCGCTTTACCGCAGGAGACGGTGCGTGAGGAGATCGAAAAGTGCCGCGGTACGCAGTTTGATCCGAAGATCGCAGATATCATGCTGCAGATGATCGCAGATGATCCGGAGTACCAGATGCGGCAGCAGGAGAGCGTGCGGAAGAACATCCTGGTGATCGATGATGACAAGATCAATATTACCGTGGTGGAACAGATTTTGAAAGATGATCCGCTTTACCGTGTGATCGGCGCTCTGAGTTTTGCGGAGGGCATGAAGATCCTGGAAAAAGAACAGGTCGATCTGGTGCTTCTGGATCTGCTGATGCCGGATATTGATGGTTTTGATGCATTCCGGAAGCTGCGGGAAAAATGGCCGGTGCCTATTGTATTCATCACGGCGGACAAGAGTATTGAGACGATACAGAAGGCAGTGGAGATCGGAGCGGATGATTATGTTACCAAGCCGTTCCTGCCCATCGCGCTGAAGGAGAGGATCCATGGCGTAATCTACAGTATATAGGCATCCGGAACAGAAGGACAGTATATGAAATCGATCCAGACGAAGCTCATATTTGTGATCTCGGCGATCCTGCTCGTTGTCGTGACAGCATTTTTGATCTCCTCTACGGTACAGACCAATGCGATGCTGAATGACGACTCGGAGAGGATCCTGCTTTCGACGGCCGATTATTATGCGAATATCATCGACGATAACTTTCGCTCGACGGAGCAGTCGGTCGGCACGATCTATAATTATGCGATCAAGCGGGCCCAGACCTATCGTGATTTTCTGCATGACAGTCAGGAGAGAGACCGGTATACGTATGACGTATCGGAACTGGGCAAGAGCATTGCGGAAAACACACGTGGCGCAATGGCGGTGTATCTGCGTTACAATCCGGTAGATTACGGCCCGATCAGCGGCTTCTGGTATACGATCAATCTGAATGACAATTCCTGGCAGCCGTCCGTTCCGACGGATATGAGCCTTTACGAGGCGGACGATGTGGAACACGTGGGATGGTATTATATCCCGGTCACCACGGGGAAGCCGATGTGGATGGATCCGTACTACAATGCGAACCTTGGGGTGAACATGATCTCCTACATCATACCGTATTATTTTGAAGGCTACGAAGTGGGCATCATCGGTATGGATATCAGTATGGAGCTTTTGGAAGAGTCGGTTGCGGAAGTATCCGTATATGATAACGGACGCGCGTTTCTGATCTCTACGGACGGGGATCTGATCTACCATGAGGATTATCCGCGGGGAAAGAGTTTTGAGGATCTTTCTTCGGAGGAGCAGAAGTATTTTTCAGACGTGCTGAGCGAAGAACTCGATGTGGTCAATCTGTTTGCCGGCAGAGACGGCACACAGCAGAAGCTGGTCCTGAAAGAGCTGAAAAACGGCATGATACTGGGAATCTATGCGCCGGTATCGGAGATCAATGCGCCGCAGTCGGCTCTGCGCAGACAGCAGCTGCTGATCTCTGCAGTCATTTTTATCCTGGCGACAGTGATCATGATGCTCTGGGTACGTTCCATTACCGGACCGTTAAAGAAGATGACTTCGGTAGCGGAACAATATGCAAACGGCAACTTTGATGAAGAGATGAGTGTGCAGGGCGAAGATGAGATCGGTATTCTCTCGCGCAGTCTGCAGACCATGTCCAGTTCCTTGAAACAGCAGATCGAACTGGCGGATTCGGCGAACCGGGCCAAGAGTGAATTTCTTTCCAATATGTCCCACGAGATCCGTACGCCGATCAATGCCGTGCTCGGCATGAATGAGATGATCCTTCGGGATGCAAAGGATAAAAAGATCCTGGATTACGCGGGGGATGTACGGTCTGCAGGACGCACGCTTTTATCGCTGGTCAATACGATCCTGGACTTTTCCAAGATCGAGAGCGGCAAGATGGAGATCCTTCCGGTTGTTTATGATACGGCATCCCTTGTCAACAATCTGGTCAATTCCATTTCGGAACGGGCAAGGGATAAGGGGCTGAAACTGGTTACCGCGATCGATGAAACGATGCCGTGTACCATGTTCGGCGATGATGTGCGTTTGAGCCAGGTGATCATGAACCTTCTGACCAATGCCGTGAAATACACGAAGGAAGGAAAGGTGACACTTTCGATCAAGACCAAAAGCCGGACGGAGGAAGAGATCGAACTGGCAGTGGAAGTGCGGGACACGGGCATCGGTATCCGCAGGGAGGATATGGATAAGCTGTTTGAATCCTTCGAACGGCTGGAAGAAAAACGCAACCGCAATATTGAGGGCACCGGGCTGGGGATGGCGATTGTTTCCAGGCTGCTGCAGATGATGGACAGCAAGCTGGAAGTGGAAAGCAAGTACGGAGAAGGATCCTGTTTCTCGTTTGTGATCAAACAGAAGATCATTGACGCGGAACCTTTGGGAGATTACAGGGAGCGTATCCGTGAGAACCAGTCCAGAGAGAGCGAGGAAGAATGTCCGCGTATGGAGGGGGCACGTATCCTGGTAGTAGACGATTACGATATGAACCTTTCGGTGATGCGTAATTTTCTGGGACTGTACGGGATCGTACCGGACCTGGCAGTTTCCGGAGCGGAAGCGATCGAAGCGGTCAACCGGAAACCGTATCACATCATCTTCCTGGATCATATGATGCCGGGGCTGGATGGCATCGAGACACTGGCCAGATTACGGGAATACCATCTGCTCCGCGAAGGAATGATCGTGATCGCGCTGACGGCAAATGCGGTGGTCGGCGCGCGGGAGACCTATATCGAGGCGGGGTTTGATGATTATCTGACCAAGCCGATCGAGGTGAAAAAACTGGAGGAAACCCTGCTGCATTATCTGCCGAAGGAACTGGTGCATTACGATACAGCGCATGGTACGGATACAGAGACTGCAGGGACACCGGAAGGCGAAGTTCCGGCGGAGGAAGAGCCGGCGGCGGATGACGTGTTAGCCGAAGGGCTGGAGAAGCTGGGAGTTTCCGTAAGTGACGGGCTGGTGTACAGCGCGGACAGCATGGAGATCTACCGGGAAGTCCTGGCCAGCTTTGTGGAAAAGAGTGCGGAACGCGGCGACAGTCTGGCGGCGGATTTTGAAAAGAAGGACTGGAAAGCGTATCAGATCCTGGTACATTCGTTTAAAAGCGGCGCCAAAACGGTGGGAGCTATGGAAGTATCCGGACAGGCGAAAGAACTGGAAATGGCGGCAAAGGAAGAAAATACCGCTTATATCGAAGAACATCATGACAGCTTTTTGAAACAATACAGGGAACTGACGGAAGGGATCCGTTCGCTGCTTGCAAAACAGCCGGATCAGAGAGTTTAACGGGGGTTGGACATTATGGCAGTTCGGGGAAGGATAGCGCTGCTTTTGGGGCAGCCGGAAGAATTCTATCAGAAGCGATTTATCAATGGCTTTCTCGAGAAGATGTTTTCTGCGGGATACGATGTATGCATGTTTGCGATGTATATCAAGTATCAGAATTCGACACCGCGGGAGACGGGAGAATCCAATATCTATACTCTGGTCAATCCGGATCTTTTTGATGCGGTCGTGATCCTTCCGGATACGATACAGACTCCCGGCATGTGGAAAAAGATTGAAGTGCAGCTGAAAGAACGGTTTCACAAGCCGGTCCTGGTTGTGGATCTGGACAGTGACTGCTTTGAAAGCATTTGGACGGACAGCTATACGCCGGTAAAAAAACTGCTGGAGCATCTGATCGAAGAGCATGGATATACGGATATCGCCTATCTGACCGGACGAAGAAAGCATCCCCACAGTCAGAAGAGACTTCAGGCATATCGGGATACGATGGAAGCCCATGGGCTGCCGGTGCGGGAAGAAAGGATCTTTTACGGGGATTTCTGGTACAGCAGCGGGAATGCCTGCGCGGATATGATACTGAAGCGGCGGGACGATATGCCGCGCGCGATCGCGTGCGCCAATGACTGTATGGCGATCGGGGTAGCGGAAACTCTGTCAAAGAACGGCATCCGTATTCCGGAAGACGTGGCGGTGATCGGTTTTGACAGCATCCCGGAAGGACAGACAAGTCCGCGTCCGGTGACTTCGGCATACATTCCGGCCAAAACTACCGGGCATCATGCGGCGGAGTCGATCCTTCGCCTGATGGAAGGCAAAGAGATACAGGATCCGGAGACGGAGGTGGATCTTTTCATCGGCAGCAGCTGCGGCTGTGTCTATCACAAGAGCGTTATCGATGAGGGGCTGCGTAGTAAATGGTCAACGGATCTTTCGGAAGCGAGTTTCTTCTCGTTACACAATCATCTGGCCGAAGACATCCTGATCCAGAACAATCTGCAGGATGCGCTCGGGGTGATCTATTCGAATCTGTATCAGATCCGCGGATATGAAAGCTTTTATCTCTGCCTGAATGATCAGTGGCTGACACCGGCAGAGCTGACCGAGGGCCGTATCTTAAGTCATGGCTATGGCGAACGTATGCTGGAAGCCATCATCTCCCGCAGGGACGATGATGAGCCGGATAAAGCGGGGGCGTTTGACAGTTTTGCAACAGACAGGATTCTCCCGGAATTGCACAAAGAGCACAATACGCCTGCGGCGTATATGTTCTCGCCGCTGCATTTTGAAGCGGAGTGCTTTGGCTATGCCGTAGTGAGTTACGGTGATGCGGCGAAGAGCTATGATGATACCTACCGGCTGTGGCTGCATTCGGTCAACTGCGGACTGGAGTCGATCCGACGGCAGATCGTTGGATCCATGCGAAGAGATGCTTCGGGCGGACAGCACCAGATCACGCCGCAGGATCGGGAAGGTATGGCGGAAGTGAGCCGCATTCTGGATAATAACCGTTTCACCTATCATTTCCAGCCGATCGTCAGTGCAGAGGATGGCAGCATCTATGCCTTTGAGGCACTGATGCGCGCACAGAGCGAGAAAAAGATCTCGCCGCTGCAGATCTTAAAATATGCGGATATGCTTAAGCGTCTGGGGGATGTGGAAAAAGCAACGTTTTTAAATGTTCTGGGTACGATCGAGCAGAACGAAGAAGTGATCGACGGACGCAGGATCTTCATCAACAGTATCCCGGGGATCCGGCTGGATCCGGAGGTGCGCTCTGAGATCGAGAAGATGCTGAGCCGGCGGGGCGGACAGGCGGTCATCGAGCTGACGGAACAGTCGGAAGTGGATGATAACGAGCTGGAAGAAATGAAGGACCGTTACGGAAAGCTGGGGATCGGTACGGCGGTCGATGACTACGGCACGGGATATTCGAATGTATCGAATCTCCTGCGCTATATGCCGGACTATGTTAAGGTAGACAGGTCGCTTCTTACGGGGATTCAGGACAGTCCGCAGAAACAGCATTTTGTCCGTGAGATCGTTGCATTTGCGCATGACAACAATATCAAAGTACTTGCGGAAGGCGTGGAGACACCGGAGGAGCTGCGCACGGTCATCTGGCTGGGCTGCGATCTGATCCAGGGGTATTACACCGGACGGCCGGGCCCCGAGATCCTTACTGCGATCGAACCGAAAAAGATCGAGGAGATCCGGAAGTTCCGGAAAGAGCGCGAGCTGGGACCGATGCAGCGTGTGTTTGAGACCGGAAAGACCAGCCGCTACACGGCAGGAACGCTGGAGCGGGAAGGTTATACGACGATCTGTACCAAAGGCTGTGATCAGACCTATCGGGATTACGTGCTGGCCGGCACGCCGGGGCAGTATTCGGAACTGCTGGTGGAGATCAAAGACGGATACGAAGGAAAGATCACCCTGGAGCGCCTGCATATCCGGGCGCATAAAGGTTTGCCGTGCATCCGGATCGGAGAAGGCTGTCATGTGACACTTGAGCTGGTAGGGGATAATGAGCTGGATGCCGGCGGCATCGAAGTAAGTGGGAATGCAAGATTGACCCTGCAGGGAGACGGGGATCTGACCATCCGGCTGAAAGGAAATGATTACTGCGGTATCGGCAACGCAAACGGTGTGGCAGGCATTATGGAATTTTACCAGGACGGCGCGGTCAATATCGAAGCCAACGGCATGCGCGGAGCGGCCATCGGCGGCGGAAGCGGAGCGGACATCCGTATTCACAGCGGGCGTTATGCGATCACGCAGCATGGTGACCAGGGAGTCGGGATCGGCTGTCTGGAAGGTAATATCGATCTGGTGATCCGCAACTGTGAGATGGATCTGACACAGTCTTATGCTAACGGCTGCGCGATCGGATCGTTTGCCGGAAATGCTTACGTGGATATCCAGAAAACCTTTATCCATTGTGTCGGAAGCGGCGCCGATATCGTGGTGCTCGGTTCGGTGCAGGGCAGCAAGGCCACGGTGAAGCTGGAAGATATGGCGACCGAGTTTGATATCCGCGCACAGAACGGCTGCGGTCTGGGCAGTATCTATGGAAGTACCGATGTGAATCTGTATAAGATGTCCTATCGCTTTAAGGGGAGCGGGCAGGAAGTGTTTGCCTACGCTTCACCCAAAGGGAACGGCGAAGTGCGGGTAAGCAACTCGGATCTGTGTCTGCGGGTCAATAATGAGCAGTGGAAAGTGACAATGCTTACCGAGAAGGATTACAGTGTAAAGGACAGCCGTTATGATATTGTTGTCAACGATTGTGCGCCCGGTGAGGATGAGCGGGTGTCAGGATTATGTTGTCAATAAAGGACGCATTGTGATATAATGAAAATGTTATTTTTTCCAAAAAAGAAAGAACAGATCAGTAGATCAGGAGAGCAAGTATGGACGACGAATTTATGAAGGATAACGGGCAGAATTCCGTACCGGCGTATCAGGTGCTGGATGATCTGGATGCGGCGGGAGAGCTGGATGCAGGCCGGACAATGATGCCCTTTGAAGATGTGCCGCATATGGATTCTTTCAATCAGGGAAATATGCAGCAGGGAGGATCTTATGGTGATCCGATGCCGCAGCAGGGAGCATATCCCGGCGGACCGCAGGGGGTGCCGATGCAGATGGGCTATGCGCAGCCGCAGCAGTATAACAATTATGCAGGGCCACGGTCGATGCCGCAGCAGGCACAGTTGCCGGTACCGCAGCAGTACGGTTATCCGCAGCCAATGCAGCCGCAGTATGCGCAGAATTCGACCAAGTTCTGTAAATTCTGCGCAGCAAAGATCCCTTCGGATGCTGTGATCTGTACCGCGTGCGGGCGGCAGGTAGAGGCATTGAATCAGGGACAGGCCCCGATCGTGATCAACAATACCAACGATAATGTGGTGAATACACCGGTCAACGTATCCAATCAGATGAATGCGGTGATGGCAGGTGCAAAACCGAAGGATAAATGGGTAGCATTCCTTCTGTGCTTTTTCTTTGGCGTGTTCGGCGTGCACAAGTTTTATGAAGGAAAGATCGGACTGGGCATCCTGTATATCTTTACGGGAGGATTATGCGGCATCGGCTGGCTGGTCGATCTGATCATGCTTCTGCTGAAGCCGAATCCTTATTATGTATGATCTGACAGAAAAGGTAATATGAGAGGAGTTTAACAGAACAAGATGGGCGGTATTTTTGCAACTGCATTAAAAGAGGATTGCGTTTTCGATCTGTATTTCGGAACGGATTATCATTCCCACCTGGGCACCAGACGTGCCGGCATGGTGGTTTTCGGAAAGAACGGTTTCAACCGTGCGATCCACAATATTGAGAGTGCGCCTTTCCGTACCAAATTTGATAAAGACACACATGAGATGGAAGGCTACATGGGCATCGGATGTATCTCCGATTATGAGCCGCAGCCGCTGATCGTACGATCCCACCACGGAACGTATGCGCTGACAACGGTAGGAAAGATCAACAATGCGGATGCGCTGGCAGACGAGATCATCAAGACCGGCAGCCACTTCATGGAACTGTCCGGCGGAACCATCAACGCGACGGAACTGGTGGCGGCGCTGATCAATCAGAAGGATAATATCATCGAAGGCATTCAGTATGCGCAGGATAAGATCGAAGGATCCATGTCCATCATGCTGCTGACACCGACGGGAGTATACTGTGCCCGTGATAAACTGGGCAGAACGCCCATCGTACTCGGACAGAAAGCAGAAGGTTTCTGCGCGTCATTCGAATCCTTTGCCTATCTGAACCTGGGCTATACCGATCTGCGGGAACTGGGACCGGGCGAGATCATTGTGATGACGCCGGACGGCGTACAGACCCTGGCAAAGCCGGGCAGCAAGATGAGGATCTGTACGTTCCTGTGGGTATACTATGGATATCCGTCTTCGGCATACGAAGGCATCTCCGTAGAACAGATGCGTTACAACTGCGGTGCCAAGATGGCGGAGCGGGATAAGGGAACCGGAATGGATGCGGATATCGTAGCCGGCGTTCCGGATTCCGGTACGGCACATGCCGTGGGCTATGCGAATGCATCGGGCATTCCGTTCTCCAGACCGTTCATCAAGTATACACCGACATGGCCGCGTTCCTTTATGCCGACCATTCAGACCAAGCGTAATCTGATCGCGAAGATGAAGCTGCTGCCGGTACATGAACTGATCGACGGACACAGCATCTTATTGATCGACGATTCCATCGTACGCGGCACGCAGCTGCGTGAGACGACGGAATTCTTATACAAGAGCGGAGCAAAGGCTGTACATGTGCGTCCGGCGTGCCCGCCCATTATGTTCGGATGTAAATATATCAACTTCTCCCGTTCCAATTCCGAGATGGAGCTGATCGCCCGCCGAGTGGTGAGCCAGGAAGAGGGCGGTGAAGTGGACCGTACGATCCTGGAAGACTACTGTAATCCGGATTCCGACCGGTATCACAAGATGCTGGATGAGATCCGCAAGCAGATGGGCTTCACGTCTCTGGCCTTTAACCGTCTGGACGATATGATGGCGGCGGTAGGCATCGAACGGGATAAGCTCTGTACGTATTGCTGGGATGGAAAAGAATAAGATAGCGGCAGTCTGGGATAAGATCAGGGGTGCCTACGAGCGGAAAGCCAAAGCACTGCTCAAGGACGAGGGAGCACTGCGAAAGGTCATAGCCGGAGCACGCGCGTGGCTGGAAAAGCAGAAGAACCTGCCGTTTATGAAGGGAACCGTAGAGGAGATGATCGGCGTGATCGATCTGCTCACGGCCTACGTGGACGGAAAATACCGATGTGTGCCGAAGCGGATGCTGGTGGCAATGATCGCGGGACTTTTATATGTGGTGAGCCCCATAAACCTGATCCCGGACTGGATCCCTGTACTGGGATGGTTGGATGATATCGCGGTGTTTTCCCTGGTCATGGATATGGGAGTATCCGCAGAAATCAAGAAGTTCCGGGCCTGGGAAGAAGAACAGAATAAGCCGCGGGAGATCAGCGACGAGACGATCGAATATGTCGGTGTCCTGTCGAAACTGAAACTCGATACAAACGAAAAAGAAATTGCAAGAAAAGATCTGGCAGAGATGCTGGATTACATTGATAAGCTTGGGGAAGCGGATACGGAAGGCGTGGAGCCGATGACGGATATCTGCCGAAAGAGCAACTGCTTTCGGGAAGATGACGTGACAAACGGTGATCAGCGTGAACGGATCCTGGCAAATGCGCCAAAAGAGAAGGACGGTGCATTTGTCGTGCCCAGAACCTTCGATTGATTGGGGAATTACGAACTTTAGGAACCGGTAAGACATTAGGGATGACTTGAAACAGGATGGTTCTTAAAAATATTAAGAAAAGGGGTAAGAAGGTATGAAGTGGCTGAACAATGTGAGTGTAAGGGCAAAACTGTTGATCATTTCGGTACCGCTGGCAGTGGCACTGATCATCTCGGTAGTCTTTATGGGGACAGAACTGAGTTCAACAGAGAGTCAGATGACGGCCGTTTACTATGATACGCTGTATCAGGTGAACAGCAATCTGCTCAACGCAGACCGTGATTTCTATCAGGCGATGGAAGCGGCGATGCAGTATTACGATTTTTCCAAAGGTTATACCGAGGCTCCGGCAGATTTTGCACAGTCAATGCTGCCGGGCAATCTGGCGGATTTTGCGGACAACAGGCAGCAGGTATATGACCGCGTTACAGCGGCGGAAGAGATCGCCTGTAAGGATGCGGATCTTTACAACAACACAAAGACCGAAGACGGACGTTCCTATTATGATGTCATGGTGGCATGGCGCGATGCTATGAATGTATGGGAAAGCTCCTATGATCTCGAGTCCAATACCGGTGACTGGGAAGCTTTTCATAGCAGATTTTCTGAGGCGCGTGACGGTCTGAACGATCTGCAGGAGATCACGGAGAGTTGGGCAAGTGCAAAGCATGACGCTCTGACTAAGGCCCTGCAGGCAAAGGTTGTTTCGGTCGTGGTCGTCTTTGCGATCCTGATCCTGGTACTGGCTACGATCGCAGTAGCGGTGATCCGCGGTATCCGTATCGGTATCAAGAAGGTTACCGACGATCTGGATGAACTGGCAAACGGCAATCTGACACTGGAGTATCCGGCAGACCGTGAGATCGGCAGAGATGAGATCGGCCAGATCACAAAGAGTGCAAAGCGTCTGACTGAGAAACTGAATGAGGTACTGGGCAAGACCAGACAAATGAGTGATGAGTTGACCACCGCCGGATCTGAACTCGCAGAAAACGCAAATCAGGCAACCCTTGCTTCCGAGCAGGTAACCGATGCGGTGACCGAGATCTCCAAGGGCGCGGTAGCACAGGCAGAGAGCGTAGAGAATGCAGTAGGCAATACCGACGATATCGGCAGGAATATCGAGACGATCACCGAAGATGTAAAGGGTATGGATAACTATGCGGCAGAGATGAAGCAGGCCTGTGACAAAGCAATGGATGCATTGGATAAGCTGATCCGTCAGAGCAACGAAGTAACCCGTTCCGTAAAAGATATCGGTGATACCATCAATTCGACGAACGAATCCGCAAAGACGATCTCCGAGTTTACACAGGCGATCACGGATATTGCGACCCAGACTAACCTGTTGTCGCTGAACGCTTCCATCGAAGCAGCCCGTGCCGGTGATGCAGGACGCGGATTTGCAGTTGTAGCCGATGAGATCCGTCAGCTGGCAGACCAGTCCAGCAACAGTGCGGACAAGATCAAAGGCATTGTAGAGAAACTGCTTGCTGATTCGGCATCTTCCGTAAGCGTTTTGGAGAAACTCAATGAAAGCTTCGGTATTCAGGAAGAACAGCTGGATATGACCAGAACGAACATGGAGACCATGTCCGGTAATGTGGCAAATGTAAAGAGTACTTCCGAGCATATTTCCGGCCGGATCCAGTCTCTGAATGATGCAAAGAACGGCCTGATGGAGATCATCTCCGATCTGTCCGCAATCTCCGAAGAGAATGCGGCATCCACGGAAGAGACCAATGCATCGATGGAGGAACTCAATGCAACCTTTACGATGATCAGCGAATCTGCGAACAGACTGCAGACGCTGGCTTCGGACCTGGAGGATACGGTCAGCTACTTTAAGGTAGAGTAAAGTTATAGAAAGACCGATACCGCCCCCGGATCGGGGGCGGTATTTTTTCCTTATAAGGGAAACAAAGAGGAACCGGAATTTAAAGGAGAAATCGTTGGGATTATCAGAACTCACGGCAGCAGAACTGGGACGAGAGATCGCAGCAGGAGATGTAAAAGTACGGGAAGCACTGGATGAAGTGTTTGCTCGGATCGATGCCGTGGAGGAACAGTATCACTGTTATATTACAACAGATAAGGAAAAGGCCTATGAGGAGGCGGCACGCATACAGGCCGGGATCGATGCAGGGGAACTGACGGGGCCGCTGGTTGGTGTACCGGTTGCGATCAAAGATAACCTGTGCACGGCCGGGATTAAGACAACCTGTGCATCACGGATCCTGTATAATTTTGTTCCGTTTTATTCCGCAACGGCGGTAGAACGGCTGCAGGCAGCCGGCGCCGTGATCATCGGCAAGACCAATATGGATGAATTTGCCATGGGTTCCACAACGGAGACATCGGCCTTTGGCGTGACAAAAAATCCATGGGATATAAGTCATGTTCCGGGGGGATCTTCCGGTGGTTCTGCAGCGGCTGTGGCCGCGAAGGAATGCTGGTGCGCGCTGGGCACCGATACCGGCGGGTCGATCCGGCAGCCGGCAGCGCATTGCGGTGTGACAGGGATCAAGCCGACCTACGGCACGGTATCCCGCTACGGCCTTGTGGCGTATGCATCTTCGATGGATCAGGCCGGACCGCTGGCGAAGGATGTGACGGATGCGGCCACGATCCTGGAAGTGATCAGTGGGCACGATGTGAAGGATTCTACTTCCCTTAAGCGTAAAGATACACGGTTTACCGAGGCGTTGAAGGAGGATGTAAAAGGCATAAAGATCGGTATCCCGCGGGAGTATTTCGGCGAAGGATTGGATCCGGAGGTGTCAGCTGCCGTAAAACGCGCGGCGAAGGAACTGAAATCAGCCGGGGCAGTTGTGGAAGTATTCCGTCTGGGATATACGGAGTATGCGATCCCGGCGTATTATACCATTGCAGATGCGGAAGCAAGTTCCAACCTGGAACGTTTTGACGGCATTAAATACGGGTACCGCACCGCAGAGTATGCGGATCTGCATGATCTGTACAAAAAGACGCGTTCCGAAGGTTTCGGAACAGAGGTGAAACGCCGTATCATGCTGGGATCTTTCGTGCTGTCATCCGGATACTACGATGCGTACTATCTGAAAGCACTGAAGGTGCGGGCGTTGATCAAAAAAGCGTTTGATGATGCTTTTGCAAAGTACGATGTGATCCTGGGACCGGTGGCTCCCACGACGGCGCCGAAACTGGGGGAGAGTCTTAAGGATCCGCTGAAGATGTACTTAAGCGATATCTATACGGTTCCGGCGAACCTGGCGGGATTGCCGGCCATCAGCCTGCCCTGCGGAAAAGACCGAATCGGTCTTCCCATCGGATTGCAGCTGACCGCGGACTGTTTCCGCGAGGATATCCTGCTCCGCACCGCCTTCACGTACGAAAAAATCAGGGGAATATTTTTATAAACAGGAGGAAAATAAAATGGAAAAGATCAAAAACAAAGTAAGCGCGTATTTTGAAGGGATGGATGATGCAGTGATCACCACCCGCAGGGAAGTCTTTATGCAGATCCTGATCGGTGTTCTGGCCGGCATTATCCTGGGCTTTCTGCTCGCGCCGCCCCGCAAAGTGAAGAAGTACTGCGGAAACGGTAACAATAACGGCAACAATAATACCGGCAAGTGTGAGACCAAGAACTGCGACGGCGAATGTGAATGCGGCTGTGGCTGTGATTGCGAGGATAAGGAAGAGGACGAAGATTGAGTTCTCGCGATAGGACAGAAGAAGGATCGGCCGGCAGGGAGCGAAATACGCTGCCTTTGGAGTACGAGACGGTCATCGGCCTGGAAGTGCACGTGGAGCTGGCGACGAAGAGTAAGATCTTCTGCGGCTGCTCTACCGCATTCGGCGGAGCGGTGAATGCACATACCTGCCCCGTATGCATGGGAATGCCCGGAACGCTGCCGGTTTTGAACCGACAGGTCGTGGAATATGCCATCGCCGTCGGACTGGCAACGGGATGTGAGATCACAAGGCATGGGAAGTTTGACCGGAAGAATTATTTCTATCCGGACAATCCGCAGAATTATCAGATCTCACAGCTGTATCTGCCCATCTGCCGGAACGGATCGGTGGAGATCGAAACGGAAAGCGGCGGGCGAAAAGTGATCGGCATTCATGAGATCCATATGGAGGAAGATGCGGGAAAACTGATCCACGACGAGCGGGACGATGTGTCGCTGGTGGATTATAACCGCGCCGGCGTGCCGTTGATCGAGATCGTATCAAAGCCGGATATGCGAGACGCAGAGGAAGTGATCGCATATCTGGAAAAACTCAGGATGTATATCTCCTATCTGGGAGCTTCGGACTGCAAGCTGCAGGAAGGCTCTATGCGCGCCGATGTGAACCTGTCGGTGCGCCCTGTGGGCGAGGCGTATTACGGTACCCGGACCGAGATGAAGAATCTCAACTCTTATACGGCCATCCGGCATGCGATCGCGCATGAGAGAGAGCGTCAGATCGCGCTTCTGGAAGCGGGAGAAGATATCGTGCAGGAGACCAGACGCTTTGATGACCGGGAAGGAACATCCTATGCGATGCGCAGCAAGGAAGATGCCAGGGATTATCGCTATTTTCCCGATCCCGACCTGCCGCCGGTGGAGATCTCACAGGAATGGATCGATGCGGTACGTGCAAAACAGCCGGAATTCCGGCCGGAGAAGATGGCGCGGTACAAAGCGGAATATGACATTCCGGAGTATGATATCGACATCATCACACAGAGCCGGCATATGGCAGAGCTTTTTGAAGAGACCGTGAAGATCTGCGGCCAGCCGAAGAAAGTTTCCAACTGGCTGATGGGTGAGACACTGCGGCTCTTAAAAGAACACGATGCGGACCCGGAGGATATCTGTTTTTCGCCGGCGCATCTGGCAGCGCTCATCGGACTGGTAGATGATAAGATCATCAATACCAATGTAGCGAAGGAAGTCTTTGAAGAGATGTTCGCGCAGGATATCGATCCCGTGCGGTATGTGGAAGAAAAGGGCCTGAAGCAGGAGAACGACGCCGGTGCGATCCGCGGTATCTGCGAGCAGGTGCTGGCAGACAATCCGCAGTCCGTTGCCGATTTTAAGGCTGGAAAGGACCGGGCGCTCGGCTTCCTGGTAGGACAGACCATGAAGGCAGCAAAAGGAAAGGCAAACCCGGGCGTGATAAATGAAATTTTGAAGGAATTGTTGCAGTAATTTTTATGGCCCGAAGCGCTTCGATACGCTTCGGGTTTTTCTGAAAGAAAGATAAAACAAAATAAAACAGAACCTGGCTTCCCCACAAGGTTCCCCACAAGGGGAAGCCAAGTCCGAAAAAACAGACAGTACCTATGTTAATATAAGCATATCGGGCGGATATTCAGCGGCCGTTATACGAAGGCATACGGGAGAAAAAATATGTCACTCAGATTCATTATAGGCGGTTCGGGCTCCGGGAAGAGCACCGCGCTGCAGGAAGAGATCATACGACGGGCGGAAAAAGAGCCGGGACGGCAGTTTATCATTGTCGTACCGGATCAGTTTACCATGCAGACACAGAAAGAGATCGTAGAGCGCACGCCGCGGAAAGGCATTATGAACATCGACGTGCAGAGCTTCGGGCGTCTCTGCCACCGATTGGCAGATGAAGTGGGGGAGACGGAACGGATCGTGCTGGACGATACCGGAAAGAACCTGCTGCTGCGGCGCATTGCGGGACAGCTGGCGGAAGAGCTTCCGACGATCGGCAGCTCCTTAAAACGCAGCGGATATATCCATGAAGTAAAGTCCGTGATCTCGGAGTTTATGCAGTACGGCCTGGGCGTGGAAGAGGTGCAGCGCCTGATCGATTATGCCCGGGGGAAGAAACTGCTGCAGGCAAAACTGAAGGATATCAATAAGATCTACGCATCCTTTCAGGAGTGGCTGGGGCAGGATTATATTGCCAAAGAAGAACGGATGGATATCCTTGCCGGGGATATCTTAAGATCGGAAAAAATGAAGGGCAGCGTGGTAGCGTTTGATGGTTTTACGGGATTTACTCCGGTACAGGATAACGTGATCACACAGCTGATGAGTGTCTGCAGTGAAGTGATCGTGACCGTCATCATGCCGCCGGCGGAGCTGGAGAGTTACCGAAGACATCCGGAAGAACACCGCCTGTTTGCCCTGAGTGATAAGACGATGCGTTCTATGGAACAGCTGGCACAGAATGCCGGCTGCGCACGGGGCGAAGATCTTTTTATGCCGGAAGGAACCGTGTACCGGTACAAAGGGCGGCCGGTACTGGATTTTCTGGAACAGAATCTGTTCCGCGGCAGGGATCATGTTTACTCCGGTGAGACCGCCGGAGAATTGTCGTGTTTTGCGGCAAAGGATCCGAAGGCGGAATTGCGGGAGATCTTCCGCAGGATACGGGAGCTTACCCGGGAAGGGGGAATGGCCTATCGGGATATTGCCGTGGTCAGCGGAGACCTGGAGCGTTATGCACCGTATGCGGAACAGCTGGCGGCACAGTATGAGATCCCCATTTTCCTGGACAACAACCAGAAGCTGGAGCAGAATCCGTTTGTTGAATTCCTGCGCAGCGCTTTTGAGATCGCAGCGCGGGATTTCCCTTATGAGAGCGTGATGCATTTCTTAAAGTGCGGAATGGCGGATGTGGATCCGGAAGATGTGGATGCGCTGGAGAATTATCTGATCGCAACCGGGCTGCGGGGAGAACGTGCATGGGCAAAGCCGTTTACGAGACGGCCGCGTTATATGAAGGACGATCCGGAGAAACTGGAGAGGATCGATGCGACCCGGGCAGCAGTCTATGAGATCCTAAAGCCGCTTGCAGAGATCAAAAAGGGCGGGACGGCAGCAGAGATCACGGAGGCGCTCTACCGTTTCATCACGGAAAATGATATCTTTGCCAAGCTGGAAGACTATGTGGCATTCTTTCACGAAAACGGTGACGTGGTACGGGAGAAGGAATATTCCCAGATCTACCGCTATATCTGCGAACTGCTGGAGCAGATCGCCGGACTTTTGAAGGAGGAAGAACTGAGCCTGCAGGAATATCAGGAGATCCTGGAAGCAGGTATTTCCGAGATCAAAGTGGGCGTACTGCCGCTGGATGTGGACCGTGTAGTGATTGGCGATATGGAGCGTACACGCTTAAAGCCGATACGTGTATTGTTCTTTGCGGGCGTAAATGACGGTGTGGTACCCAGAGCCGGCGGCAGCGGTGGGATGATCTCAGATCCGGACCGTGAGTTCCTGGCAGCATCCGGTTTTGCGCTGGCGCCCACACCGAGACAGCAGATGTTTATCCAGCGGCTCTATCTTTACCATGTGATGAGCCGTCCGGCGGAACAGCTGATCGTATCCTTTGCGCAGATGGATCCCAAGGGGGAGAGCATACGTCCGTCCTATCTGATCGGCGTACTGCGGCAGATGTATCCGAAACTGCGGGTCGAAACAGCGGAGGAGAAGATCTCGGATCCGGGACAGCGCGCGGCAAAGGTAGCGACAGCATTATCGGCTTTTGCAGCGGGCGCAATGCCGGATGCGGAAAAAATGACCTTTTTTACGATCTACGATATGCTGCATGCGGAGGATGCGCAGCTGGCGGAAAAACTGACGGAGGCAGCATTTTACCGCTATCACCCGGACAGGCTTTCGGAAGAGACGGGTGAGAACCTGTACGGAAAAGTATTGCGGAACAGCGTGAGCCGCATGGAGCAGTTCGCGGAATGCGCTTATGCCCATTACCTGAAATACGGAATGCGCCTGCAGGAGCGCGAAACGCATGAACTGCAGAGTTTTGATATCGGTAATCTCTATCACGCGGTACTGGAGCAGTTTGGCCGCGGTATGGAAGAAGAGGGCGCAGATTGGCAGGAGATCACGGATGCGGATATTCGCAGGCTGCTTAAGCAGTCTGCGGAACGGGCACTGGGCGCCTACGGTACGGAACAGCTGACACAGGATGCGCGTACGGCGTATCAGTGGAAGCGTATGGAACGTGTATTGCTCCGTACCCTGCAGATGACGAAGTATCAGCTGTCCAAAGGCAGTTTTGTTCCGGTGAAATACGAGAGCGGTTTTCAAAGGGAGCTTAAGCTGGACGGGAACGGCGGCCGGATGCAGCTGGTAGGCAAGATCGACCGTCTGGACAGGATGGAAGAAGGCGGCCGGCAGTATCTGAAGGTGACCGATTACAAATCCGGAAAAAGGACGCTGGATATCAAAAATATCTATGCCGGAATGCAGCTGCAGCTGCTGCTGTATCTTCGGGAAGCTGTTACGCAGGCAAAAAAGGAACAACCCGGGGAAACGGTGATCCCGGCAGCGGCCTTTTACTATATCCTGAAGGATCCGATCATCGATCTGAAAGAGGCGGGAGCGGAGAATGCAGAAGAGGTGATCGATGCCGAGCTGCGGAAGGAGCTGCGGGTGACCGGTATGATCAGCGCAGACGATGCCGTAGTGCGCGGACTGGATAACACGGGGGACAGCAATTCGGATGTGATCCGGCTGCGCCGGAAAAAAGACGGCGGATACTATAAGGATTCCGAGGTGGTTCCGGCAGAGGATCTGGACCTGCTGATGGATTATGTAGAGAGCAAGGTGACGGAGCTGGGCAGCGGGATCCGGGCCGGGGAAAAAGAAGCGGCGCCTTTTGACGAAGACAGCTGCAGGTACTGCACGCACAGAGAGATCTGTCCGTTTGACAGAAAGCTGCCGGGGTGCCGGTACCGGGGGACGAAGCTGGATAAGGATACGGCCTGGGAGCTGATCCGTAAGAAGATGGGCAGAGCAGACGAAGGAGGGGAACAGAATGGCTAAGGTAGAATTCACGGATGCGCAGAGGGCCGTGATCGATGCGAGAAATGCGAACCTTCTGGTCTCTGCAGCTGCCGGCAGCGGCAAGACTGCAGTTTTGACGGCGCGGATCCTTTCCTTACTGACCGATCCGGAGCATCCTATCGACATTGACCGCATGCTGATCGTGACATTTACGAAGGCGGCTGCGGCAGAGATGCGTGAGCGTATCGGCAAGGCGATCGCGGAATATGTGGCGGAGCATCCGGAAGATCTGCGTATGGACCGCCAGGCGGCCCTTTTGCATAATGCGCAGATCACGACCATCGACAGCTTCTGTCTGTATGTGGTGAGAAATAATTTTGCGGATATTGATCTGGATCCGGGTTTCCGCATTCTGGACACCGGCGAACGCACGCTGATGATGCAGGATGTGATGGAGGAAATGCTGGAAGACGAATATGCGGCTGCAGAGGAGGATTTTATCCATCTCATGGAGAGCTATGCGCCGGGCGGACGGGAGAGTGAGGTCATCTCGATGATACAGCGGCTGTTTGATTTCGCGATGAGCCTTCCGCAGCCGGAAGCGTGGATCCGTAAAGCGATGAAGGATGCGGCGGTGACAGATCTGGCAGAGGCGTCAGCCGAACCTTGGTTTGCGCGTCTTACCAAAAGCGCGGATGAGATGATCGCGCAGATGCAAAAAACGGCGGAAGAGACGCTGGCGATGGTACAGGCCCCGGACGGGCCGGAGGCGTATCTGGGGGCGGTTTCGGATTACCGGCTGCTTGCGGAACGGCTTTCGGATAATGCAGGGTATGAACGGCGAAAGGAGATCCTTTCGGCTTTTGAGATCCCGAAACTGTCTTCGAAAAAAGGCAAGACGGAGGATCCTGCGGTGCGTGAGCTGGCCAAGCAGCGCATCGACCGGATCAAGGAACTGATCGGAAAACTGCGGGAACAGTACAGTCTGAGCGCGGAGCAGTATGCGGCGGCGCAGCAGGAGATCGCGGTGAACACGGCCGCGCTCTGCCGGCTGGCCTTAGCTTTTGCGGAACGCTTTGCGGCGGCCAAGCGGGAAAAGAATGCGCTGGACTTTACGGATATGGAACATTTTGCCCTGCAGATCCTTTGGGAGGAGAAGGACGGAAAGCAGATTCCGAGCAGGGCCGCAGAGGAATTCCGGGACTATTTTGAATACATCTGCGTGGATGAATACCAGGACAGTAATTACGTGCAGGAATCGGTATTAACGAGTATCGTTCGTGAAGACAATTACTTTATGGTGGGCGATGTAAAGCAGAGCATTTACCGTTTCCGTCTGGCGCGGCCGGAGATCTTTCTGCAAAAATACGATCGTTTCGGAGAAGACGGCATCAACCGTCGGATCGATCTGAATCAGAATTTCCGCAGCCGTACGGAAGTGCTGGATTTTGTCAATGCCATATTCCGGCAGATCATGCAGAAGGATACGGCAGAAATGGACTATGATGAACGTGCGGCGCTTCATCTTGGGGCAAAGTATTATCCGCAGGACGATACCGGACGCTGCAGGGCAGAGCTTCTGATCCTGGATCCCAGGGAAGAACTTGAGGATCCGGAAACGGAGGAAGAGGAAGCGGATCTTGCGGAGGATGCCGAAAGAAAACCGACAAAGCGGGAACTGGAAAGCCGGCTGGCAGCAGACCGGATCCATCGCCTGGTGCGGGATGGCTTTCCTGTCTGGGATGGGGAGCAGAAAGCGCTGCGCCCGATCCGATACAGTGATATCGTGATCCTGGTACGGTCAACGAAAGACTATGAGAAAGCTATGCGGCAGGTCTGCGCGGAATATGATATCCCGCTGCACTGCGGAGCGCAGGCCGGCTATTTTGAGACGCTGGAAGTACGGATGACACTTTCCGCGCTGCAGGTGATCGACAATCCGCAGCAGGATCAGCCGCTGTATGCCTGTCTGACTTCGTTTTTAAAACTCTTTACCGAGGAAGAGATCGCGATGCTCCGGGCGAAAGAGAAACAGGGCAGCCTGTATCATCTGCTGAGGTCTTATCCGGAACGGGATCATACAGATCCCGGGATCTGCGGGAAACTGCAGCAGTTTTTTGACTGGCTCGGACGTTACCGGGCGCTTGCGAAATACCGCAGAGTCCGGGAACTGCTGGAGATGCTGCTTGCGGAAAGCGGGTATCTGGATCATGTGAGCGCCCTGCCGGGAGGCGCGCAGCGCAGGGCCAATCTGGAGCTGCTGCTGGAACGGGCATCGGAATATGAGAGCGGCAGTTATCAGGGGCTGTTTCACTTTGTGCGCTATGTCAGCCAGTTAAAGAGCCGGGAGGTGGATTTCGGCGAAGCCGGCATGCTGGATGAGTCGGCGGATGTAGTGCGCATGATGACGATCCATAAGAGCAAGGGGCTGGAGTTCCCGGTCTGCATCTGCATGGGGCTGTACAAGAAATTTAACTTCAGGGATGCGTCTGCCACGATGCTGCTGGATTCGGATCTGGGGATCGGACTGGATGCGGTGGATCCGGTGCGCCGCTGCAGGATCCGCGGGATCAAACGGAGCGTGCTGTCGCAAAAATCCAGGGAGGATGCCCTGGCCGAAGAGATGCGCATCCTGTATGTAGCGCTTACGAGAGCAAAGGAGAAGCTGATCCTGACGGACGTGCGGGAAACACAGGAGGGCGAGGACGAAGAAGCGCCGGATACCTTTACGATCAAAAAAGCGTCCAATGCAATGCAGCTGATCCGTATGGCGCTGGCGGCAGAGGGACAGCTGATCGGGTATGTACGCATCATGCATCCCGAGGATCTGAAGCAGCAGATCGTAAAAGAGGCAGCGGAAGCAGCCGTGGATGAGCAGCTGCTGCGCAGCAGGAGATACGGCATGAATCTTGTGCTGTGGCAGAAACTCAAAGAAGAGGCAGAACGGGTCTATTCGCATCCGGAACTGAAGGGACTGTATACCAAGACTTCGGTATCGGAGTTAAAGCATGCAGCTTTTGACGAGGAAGAGGCCAGACGCGTTTTTGAAACCGAACGCAGGGAGGCTTATATTCCGGATTTTGCGAGAGCGGAAGATGGGGAGGAGAGCAGCGGCACCAGCCGGGGCAGCGCCTACCATCGCTTTTTGGAACTGCTGCCTTATGAGACGATGCCGGAGCAGAATAGGGGGTCAGACCCCGCGGCGCAGGAGTCTGCCCCCCTGCGTGGCTGGCTGGAGCGGAGCCTGCAGCAGATGCGTGATTCCGGAAGGCTGTCGCAGGAATACGCGGGGCTGATCCGCCTGCCGGCGATGGAGAAGTTTTTGCGACAGGACATAGCCGGAAGAATGAGGAAGGCGGCAGGAGAAGGAAAGCTGTTTCGGGAGCAGCCGTTCTTTATGGGAGTAAAGGCCAATGAACTGGAGGCTTCCTACCCGGCGACGGAGCAGATCATCATTCAGGGGGTGATCGACGTGTATCTGGAGGAAGAGGACGGGCTGGTGCTTCTGGACTACAAGACCGACCGGGTAAGCGCCGGAGAGGAGCTGGTGGCCCGTTATCAGAAGCAGCTGGAACTCTATGCACGGGCGCTCACCCAGATCCGCGGCATCCCGGTAAAAGAGCGTCTGATCTATTCCTTTGCCCTTGACCGGACGATCGCGATTTAATAGTATTCTGTCACCAAACGGATAGATTTTTGACATGTAATCTGCTATAATGCATTTGGTGTTTTGTAAGTTCTTACACAAGAGGAGTGCAGGAAATGCTGCCGACGGAAGCAGAAGACGATCTATTAACGATCGGGTACAATATGGCAACGGAAAAAAGCTATGTCAATCTGTTTGACATGGTCTTGGAATCGTGCCTGAAATTTACCAATGCCGACGGTGGTTCGCTCTATATCGTGGACGAAGAGAGCAAGAATCTGATCCATCTGCTGGATGCAAACCATCAGCTGGATTACGGCTCCAAACAGTCCGTCGCCCAGGCCGATATGCAGATGGCCGAGAATAAGGAAACCAATCTGTTTACCTATACCTATCATCACAACCGGCTTTTGAACATTGCGGATATCTATACCGTCAAGGAATTTGACGTGCTTGGGATCCGGGAGTTTGATGCCAGGAACGGATATCGTACCAAGTCGGTCCTGATGGCGCCTATCTCGATCAAGGACCGCGCCGTACTGGGCGTGATGATGCTTTACAACTGCAGAAATGAGGAGGGCGAGGTAGTTCCGTTCAACTGGGAATGCGAGCGGGCCGTGGTATCCCTGACCTCCCAGATGGCGAGCAACCTGACCAATATGACCCTGATCCAGGATCTGGAGGAGCTGCTCGGATCGTTTGTGGAATGTATGACCACTGCGATCGATACCAAGACGCCGTATAATGCAAACCATACCAGACATGTGGCAAAGTACTGTATGGAGATCTGTGAGCAGATCAACGCCCTGCATACCAGAGGGGAATGCGAGATCTTCATCAGTGAAAATGACAAGGAACAGCTGCATATGGCGGCGATGCTGCATGATATCGGCAAGATCGTGATCCATCGCGGCATTCTGGATAAGGCTTCGCGTCTGTCGGAGCTGGAATATGAGAAACTCTATAATAAGCTGGAGTGGATCCGGCTGATGCTCAAGATCGATATGCTGGAGGGGCGCTATGATGAAGCATCCTGGGCAATGGAAGACATCAAGCTGACCAATTTCTGCCGGGATCTGCACCGTATGAATATTGCGGAAATGCTGACGAAGACCGATCTGGACCGTATCGAGGAGATGGCGGGCCGGGTATATGTCAGCCCGATCGGGGAACGTTTCCCGTACCTGAACGAAAATGAGAAAAAAGCGCTGAATATCAAACATGGTACGCTGACAGATGAAGAACGCAGGCAGATCCAGGAGCATGTGGTCTATACGGCGCGTATTCTGGATAAGATCAAATTTACGGATAAGTACTGTATGGTGAAGACAATCGCGGCCAACCATCACGAGTATCTGGATGGCAGCGGTTATCCGAACGGATTAAATGGCGACCAGCTCGATATCCTGACGCGGATCCTGACGGCCTGCGATATCTTTGACTCGCTGACTGCCGAGGACCGGCCGTACAAGGGGCCGATGCCTCTGGATCAGGCACTGAAGATCCTGGGGGATATGGCCAAGAAGGGGAAGCTGGATGAGAAGATCGTACAGATCCTGTCGAATTATATGATGGAACACTTTACGAGAGAGACTTCGCCGCTGATGCTGCAGGCAGAGGCAAGACCTTTCTAAACAGGAAACATACGGGATGGATCCGCTCCATCCCGTTTTTATGCACAGGCCCGTGCAAAGAGGGAGTAATATGTATCGTTACATTTTGTTCGATCTGGACGGAACACTTACGGATCCGAAGGAAGGGATCTGCCGTTCCGTGCAGCATGCATTGAAAAAATCCGGGATCGACGAGCCGGATATCGAAAAGCTGACACCGTTTATCGGACCGCCGTTAAGAGACAGCTTTCGCGAGTTTTACCATATGGAGAATGCGCAGATCGAGAAGGCGGTCGCGGATTACCGCGAGCGTTTTTCGGAGGTGGGATGGAAGGAAAACATCCCCTATGCCGGAATCGATAAGATGCTGGCGCATTGTCGTCAGCACGGAGCAGTGCTTGCAGTAGCATCTTCCAAACCACAGGAGTTTGTGGAAAAGATCCTGAAGCATTTCGGACTGTATAAATACTTTGATGTGATCGTGGGCAGTGAACCGGACGGCAGACGCAGTAAGAAAGAAGAAGTCGTAAAAGAGACGCTGGACCGGCTGTATGCGAAATACGGCAAGCGCGTGCCGGAGGAGGAACGCCGGACGCAAACGGCCATGGTGGGCGACCGGAAGTTTGATATCGAAGGGGCCCGGAGCGAAGGCGTGGATGGTATCGGCGTGTCCTACGGTTATGCAGAGAAGGGAGAACTGGCGAGGGCCGGCGCGGATGCCATCGCCGGGAACGTGGCGGAACTGGAAGAACTGCTTTTGGGCGGAAACAAAAACAACGCAGAGAATCAGGCACAGATCAAGCCGGTTCCGGAAAACTCTTTTCTGAAAGCCATTTATATGGTGACGCCATTTGCGGCCTTTCTGCTGCTTTATGCGCTGATCGACCAGATCGTATACTTTCTGCTGGAGACCCTGGTCGGAATAAGCAGGGCGGAATTAAAGGAGATGCTGAAGACCGCCACGGGGGAAGCGCGTGAAAGCGCAGTGGTGATACAGACGTTTGTTTCGGCGATCATCAATGCAGGCACGGTGATCGGATTGTGTCTGGTGTATAAAAGCTGGGAGCCGCTGCAGTGGAAAAGGCCTGCGGTATTGGATAAAAGCAGGGGGATCTGCCGGAATCTGCAGATCGCGGGGCTTGGGATCTCGCTTTCTCTCGGCCTCAATATTTTTCTGAATGATCTGGCGAGGCTGCTGGCGCCGGTTTTCCTTCAAGGGGAAGAACTGGAGAATTTTATGAAACGGTCAGGATACGAAAAGGCGACTCCACTGCTTCCGGGCATACTGCTGTTTGTCCTGGTAACGCCGCTTCTGGAGGAACTGATCTTCCGCTGGCTTTTGCTGAACCGTATCTCACGGGTATTTTCGGTCAGGATCTCCGTGATCATCACGGCTGTTTTTTTCGGATGGTATCATGGGAATCTGCTCCAGGGCGTATATGCGTTTCTGATGGGGCTTGTCATGGCGGCGCTCTGTATGAGCGAGGAGTGCGTTTCTGCGCCATATATCTTCCATCTTTCGGCTAACGCAGTGATCTTTCTGTGCGGTTTTTTGCCGATAGACATACAGGCAGTCATATCCAAACCGTACTTCAGTGTGGTTTATATCGTGATCGGACTTGCTTTTTATAAGTTTTTATCAAAAAGTGGTATTAATATTTGTGCAAAACGACAATAAATCATGAGCCGCTCCGGTGAAATGTTAAGCATTTCACGCATTGTCAAGGATGAAGCTGCGGGGTAGAATTATAGTGTAGACAATTGGAGATAGAAGCGAGAGACAGAGTTACACAGCAGTTATCCCGCGAGAGTGAGCAAAGCGGATCCCGGGATGTGCAGCCGGCTGTGTATGGGAGGAAAAAGTAATGTCGTTGACGGAGTATTCGAAAGCATTGAAGATGGGAGACCGGGAGCGCCGGCGTCTGGAAGCGGACGATCTGGCGGCATATCTGCCGGTTTTGGATGAGATCACGGCGCATGAGGAGATCGAGGCACAGGTGCCTTTGGGGCTGGTGCAGATCCCGTTAAAATACGTGGTGGGAACCAAAAGCGAGGGGCGTACCCATGCGTTTGCCAGAAATTTTATGCCGATCCTGGAGCCAAACTCCGAATTTGCCAGAAAGTGGTCGCAGCTTTATGATTCTATGGAAGAGGAAGGCCTGCGGGATCCGATCATTGCCTATGAATTTCGAAATAAGTTTTATGTTATGGAAGGAAACAAGCGTGTTTCGGTTTCGAAATTCATGGATGCCGTGAGTATCGAAGCGCAGGTAACACGTGTGATCCCCAAGAAGGACGATAAGGTAGAGAATAAGATCTATCACGAATTTCTGGATTTCTACGAGGTAACCGGGATCAACTATCTTCGTATGACAAGGGAAGGCAATTACCGCCGGCTTTTAAACCAGACCTATGAAGGAGTGGCAAAGTGGTCGAAGGATCAGGAACTGGAGTTCCGCGCATTCTTTACTTTTTTTGAGCGGGAATATGCTGCCAAAAAAGGCGGCAAGAAGTTTTCCATCAAGACCGGAGATGCGGTATGTGTTTATCTGAGCATCTATGAGTATGAGGATGTGATCAACCGCAGCCAGACAGAGATCCGTAAGGATCTGGACCGGATCTGGAGCGAGCTGCTCAATTACGAGAACGGGGATAACTTAACGCTCGTACTGCATCCCACGCCGGAGTCGCAGAAGACGTCCTTTATGCATTTCCTGCCGGGCGGTTCTGCAACTACCAAGATCGCTTTTCTGCATGACAAGACCGCGCAGCAGTCTGCCTGGACCTACGGGCATACCCTGGGATGTAAATATGTGGAGGATCAGTTTGGCGACCGGATCGAGGTGTCCGAGGTGGACAGCGTAGACGCCAGTGTAGCGGATGAGGTGTTTGACGCGGCAGTGAGTGCCGGCAACAAGATCATCTTTGCAACCTCGCCGAAGCTGATGGCGCCGGCACTGCGTTCGGCGCTGAAGCATCCGGAAGTGACGATCTTAAACTGCTCGATGAATATGGGGCATAAGACGATCCGCTCTTATTATCTGCGGATGTATGAGGCAAAGTTTATCATCGGCGCGATCGCAGGTGCGATGAAGACAGACGGCGAGATAGGTTATCTGTCGGATTATCCGATCCATGGCACGACGGCAGAGATCAATGCCTTTGCAATGGGAGTACAGATGACCAATCCGGGCGCCAAGGTATATCTGGACTGGTCGATGCTCAAAGACCATGACGCGATGGCAGAGATGGAGGCCAAGAACGTAACACTGATCTCCGGCCGTGATATGAATGCGACGACGAGCGGTAACCGTGAGTTTGGTCTGTATAAAATGAATTACAAAGAAGGCACGCATGTCAATCTGGCAATGCCGGTACGTCACTGGGGCAAGCTGTATGAAGAGATCATCAGCTCCATCTTAAAGGGCGGATATAAAAACGATGCGACGGTGTTCGGGGATCAGGCGCTGAATTATTTCTGGGGTATGAGTTCCGGCGCGATCGACGTGATCTATTCCAGAAACCTGCCGGTGGGACCAGTCAGACTGCTCCGCAATCTGCGTTCCGGTATCCGGGAGATGAACATCAATCCGTTTACCGGGCCGGTGTATGACCAGGACGGCAACTTAAAGTGCGAAGACGGTCAGGAACTTTCGGCAGAAGTGGCAGTACAGATCGACTGGCTGGCAGACAATATTGAAGGCTACATTCCGGACATTTCGGAAATGAAAGAAGAAGCAGTGGAACTGGTGAAACTGCAGGGCGTCAAGGAGGATTAAGCAATGCGGATCCTCGTGGTCGGGGATAAGGAATCGAAATCGCTTTGGGATTACTTTCAGCCGGAGAAACTGGAAGGAGTTGACCTGATCATTTCGGTCGGGGATCTGGATCCTTCCTTTCTCTCGTTTTTGGCGACCTTTACCCATGCACCGGTATTTTATGTACATGGGAACCATGATGAAAAATATGAGAAGAAGCCGCCTGACGGGTGCGAATGCTTAGACGGCCGGATCGTTGTTTATGAGGGAGTGCGCATTCTGGGACTGCCGGGGGCTCTCCGGTACCGGCCGGGATCGTACCAGTACGAGCAGCATGAAATGGATGCCCATATACGGCGGATGTTTTTTACGTTGCAGTTTCACGGCGGATTTGATATTCTGGTCACGCATGCTCCGGCGGAAGGCGTCGGGGATGGACGGGACCGTCCGCATCAGGGTTTCCGGGCATTTACGGGGCTTTTAAATGAGTTCCGCCCCAGATATTACCTGCATGGGCATGTCCACCCAAACTATTCCAGGGAATATACAAGACTGAAACGCTATCGGGATACGCTCATCATTAACGGATACGAAAGCTATATCTTTGATTATGAAACGGAATACGAAGAAAAATTCCCGAAAGTGAAAGAAAAAGAAGGTTATGATTTTACGCCGGATTTCCTGCTGAAAATGAAAAAAGAACGGGAACAGAAAATGGCGGAAGAACAAAAAAAGAACAGATCGGACGATAACGGATCCGAAGAGGGGAAGAGATCATGAGCTGGGAAGCAAATGTACGAAAAGTAATACCTTATACACCGGGGGAGCAGCCGAAATTTGATAAGATGGTAAAACTCAATACCAATGAGTGCCCGTATCCGCCTGCGCCGGGGGTACAGAAACTGTTAAAGGAAATGCCCTATCAGGATTTGCGGCTGTATCCGGCACCGGATGCAAAGATCCTGATCGAAACACTGGCAGAGTATTACAAGGTGTCACCGGAGCAGGTATTTGTGGGCGTGGGCTCGGACGATGTCATTGCCATGGCATTTCTGACCTTTTTCCATGGTGGCAAGAAGATCCTGTTTCCGGATGTGACCTATTCCTTCTATCCGGTATGGGCGGATGTGTACGGTATTCCGTATGAAACGCAGCCGCTGGATGAAAACTTACGTATCGTCGCTGCGGACTATAAGAAAGAAAACGGCGGGATCATCTTCCCGAATCCGAATGCGCCGACCGGTGTGGAAGAGCCGTTGTCCCTGGTGGAAGAGATCCTTGCGGCAAATCCGGACAGTGTGGTGATGGTGGATGAGGCCTATGTGGATTTTGGCGGGGAGAGTGCGCTGCCGCTGATCGATAAGTATGAGAATCTGCTGGTGATCCGGACGTTCTCCAAATCCCGTGCGCTGGCAGGGCTGCGTGTCGGTTTTGCCATCGGTAATCCGAAACTGATCAAATACCTGAATGATGTGAAGTTTTCCGTCAATTCCTATACGATGAATATGCCGTCCCTGCTGCTCGGACGCGAAGCGGTATTGGACGATGCTTACTTCAAAGATACACTGGCAAAGGTGATCAAAACCCGCGAATGGATGAAGAAGGAACTGACCCGTCTGGGCTTTACCTTCCCGGATGCAAAGAGCAACTTCATCTTTGCGACCCACAAGACCAAGCCGGCAGAGGAGATCTTTACCTATCTGAGAGGCAAACAGATCTTTGTGCGCCACTGGAATCTGCCGCGGATCGAAAACTACCTGCGTATTTCCGTAGGTACCGATGAAGAAGCGAAAATACTGATCGATGCACTGGAGGAACTGCTCGGATGAAGGAATTTATCGTACAGACATTTGGCGGCAATATCATAACACAGTATCTGTCATGCTTTATCGTATCCATGGTGCCGCTGATCGAGCTGCGTGGAGCAATCCCTATTGCACAGGTGTTTAAGGTACTCAATCCGGAGTTTAATATGGTTCTGGCATATGTGATCATTGCCATCGGAAATATGCTTCCGATGCCGGTCATCTTCTTCTTTGCCAGAAAAGTGCTGGAATGGGGAAAAGATAAAAAGGTGATCGGCGGGTTCTTTACGTTCTGTCTGGAGAAGGGGCGCAAGGGCGGCCTGAAACTGCAGGAAAAGGCGGGACGCAGTGTGTATCTTGCATTACTGCTGTTTGTGGGTATTCCCGTACCGGGAACCGGAGCATGGACCGGGACTCTGGCTGCGAGCCTTTTGGATATGGACTTTAAGAAGAGCGTGCTGGCAGTTGTTGGCGGAGTGGCATTGGCCGGTGTGATCATGGGCGTCGGAAGTTACCTGGTGGCCAGCGGCATATTGGCAGCAGGATAAAAAAATGAACTGTTATACGGATTTTGCAGAAGTCTATGATATGCTGATGGATGATGTGCCCTACCGGGAGTGGGCGGAGCGCATCATCCGTATTTTGCATGAGAACGGGATCGAAGACGGACTGATCCTGGATCTGGGCTGCGGTACCGGGACACTGACCGAACTGCTGGCGGAAGCCGGTTACGATATGATCGGTGTGGATCTGTCTCCAGAGATGCTGGATGTGGCAAATATGAAGAAGGTGGAGAGCGGACATGACATCCTCTATCTCTGCCAGGATATGCGTGCTTTTGAACTGTATGGTACCGTGCGCGCGGTGATCTGTGTCTGTGACAGCATCAATTATATCCTGAAGGAAGAGGAACTGACACAGGTCTTTCAACTGGTGAACAATTATCTGGATCCGCAGGGATTGCTGATCCTGGATTTCAACACCGTACATAAATACCTGGATGTGATCGGGGACACCGTGATCGCAGAAGACCGCGGGGAGTGCAGCTTCATCTGGGAAAATACCTGGAATGAAGAAGAACAGATCAACGAGTATGATCTGACGGTATTTGTCGAGGAAGAAGACGGACGGTACCGCCGTTTTGATGAGACGCACCTGCAGCGGGGCTATACCGAGGCACAGATGAAAAAAGCGATCGCAGATGGCGGTATGGTCTGGATCAGCGGCTGTGATGCGGAAGCGGACGGCTCTGTTACGGATGAGACTGAGCGCGGCCTGATCCTGGCGCGCGAACGGGGAAAATAATTTTTTTCTGCCCCCTTCCCACAGGGGCGGTGTATATCGAAGGTGTTATTCCGGTCCTCATCTCAAGGGGGAGGCCGGATTGTCTATTTTCTTGAAAAATTCACGAAAAAACGGTAAAATAAGAAGGATAGTATGTATGATCAGGAGATGATTATTATGGTATCCAAAGACTTAATACAAAAAGGTGACATCTATGCCATTATCCCGGCGAGGGCGGGGAGCAAGGGCGTAAAGAATAAGAATATCCGCTGTGTGAAAGGGTATCCGCTGCTGGCCTATGCGATCGCGGCGGGGGCACTGTGCCCGCAGGTATCCAGAGTGCTGGTATCCACGGATTCGGCGGAGTATGCAAAGATCGCGAATTATTACGGAGGGGAGACACCGTTTCTGCGTCCGGCTGAGTATGCAGCAGATAATTCGCCGGATATCCAGTTTATGGAGCATGTCATTGGATGGCTTGCGGAAAACGAGAGAAAGCTGCCGGAGTTTTTTATGCATCTGCGGCCGACTACGCCGCTGCGTGAGATGAGTATTGTGAATACGGCAGCGGAAAAGATGCTGGCAGATCCGGTGGCTACCAGTCTGCGTTCCGCGCATCCCCAGGTATTTCCGCCATATAAAATGTTCTGTGTACGGGAGGATGGGTATTACCGCAGTTTCGTGGACGGGATGACCATCGATGAGGCGAACAATCCGCGGCAGGATTTTTCGCAGGTGTATGTACCGGACGGCTATGTGGATCTGCTGCGTACCGCTTTTATTGCGGAGAAGCATCTGATGCATGGGGATCACGTGATCGCTTATACCATCGAGGATACGATCGATGTGGATGCCAAGAAAGATCTGGAATATCTGGAGTTTTATATGGAGAACCGGGAGACGGAACTGCTCCGTTATCTGCGGGAAAATTTCAAACCGCTGGATGAAACCGGGCTTGTTTAGGCAATGGGGGAAGAACAAATGAAGATTTTGATGATCGGTCTGGGCAGCATCGGACAGCGGCATGTGCGCAATATCCGGCAGGTGCTCGGAAACGAAGCAGAGTTGCTGGCGTACCGTGTGCGCGGGCACAAGACGACATTTACGGATAAGCTGCAGATCCGCGAAGGGGTGGATCTGGAGCAGGAATATGCTATTACTTCTTTTACGGATCTGGACGAGGCACTGGCGCAGAAGCCGGAGATCGCCTTTATCACCAATATCACATCCAAACATATCGAGTGTGCCATCAAAGCGGCGAAAGCGGGCTGTCATCTGCTCATCGAAAAACCGCTGGGAGCCGATATGAAAGGCGTTGCGGAACTGCAGCAGATTGCGGCGGAAAAGAAACTGGTGGTCTTTATGGGCTTCCAGAACCGCTATCATCCCTGCGTGGAAGTGATGAAGGAAACCGTGGAGAGCGGGATGCTGGGAAAGATCGCCTATGTGGAAGCGGAGTTTTCCGAGCGGCTGACCACGATGCATCGTTATGAGGATTACCGCGGTACCTATATGGCGCAGAGCGTGATGGGCGGCGGTCCGGTACTCAACCTGCAGATGCACGATCTGGACATCCTGCAGTGGATCTTCGGCGTACCGCAGAGCGTGACAGCAGTGCTGCAGAAGCAGAGCGGACTGGAGATCGACGTGGAGGAAAGCGCATCGGTGGTATTCCGCTGCGGCGGGGGCGAAAAAAGTTTTCCGATCTATACGCATACGGACTTTTTGCAATATCCGCCGGTACACCGGTTCAAAGTGGTCGGCGACGGGGGCAGATTCGAGGCGGATCTGAACAGTACCGAATACGCGATCTGGCTGGAGGATGAGCGGATCCGGTCCGGGGAGTATCCGGATTTTGCCAGAAACGGTATGTTTATCCGGGAGCTGGAAGATTTTCTGGCAGCCGTGCGTAACGGCCGCGAGATAAAGATCGGATTGCAGAACGGCATTGATACACTCCGTATGGCAGTGGCGATCAAAAAGGCCGATGCAGAGAAAAGAGAAGTAAGGCTGAGTGAAATATAAATTAACATATTGTGATCTTGGCTTCCCCCTTTGGGGGAAGCTGTCAGCGAAGCTGACTGATGAGGGGAAATTTGCGGAAATATTGAAAGGAACAGATAATCATGGCAAAAAAGATTTATACCAATCGTTTTGAAATCACCGGGAGAGTATGTATCGTGACCGGCGGCGGAGGCCTGATCGGGATGAAGCATGCGGAGGCGATCGTGGAAGGCGGCGGTATCCCGGTGCTTCTGGATATCGTGCAGGCAGGCATGGACCGTGTAAAGAACGGTCTCATGGAAGAATATGGTGATGATATCACCGCGGAGACATTTGTGACCGATATCACGGATCGCAGCGCTCTGGAAAAAGTGCGGGATATCCTGATGGAGAAATACGGACATATCGATGTACTGATCAATAATGCGGCGAACAATCCGAAAGTGGAAGGCGGTTCGAAGAATCTGGGCGCCATCCGTTTTCACAACTTCCCGGTGGATATGTGGGATCAGGACATCGCAGTCGGCCTGACCGGCGCAATGCTCTGTGCGCAGGTGTTCGGAGAAGTGATGGAAAAACAGGGCAAAGGTATCATTCTGAATATTTCCTCGGATTACGGTCTGATCGCTCCGGATCAGCGCATTTACTGCAAGGAAGGACTGCCGGAGGAAGAACAGACGGTGAAGCCGGTTTCCTATTCCGTTGTAAAGCATGGCCTGATCGGTCTGACGAAATACCTGGCGGTATATTGGGCGGAAAAAGGCATTCGTGTGAATACGCTGTGCCCGGCCAGTCTGGAGAACGGACAGGATCCGGAGTTTCAGGAAAAGATCAGCAAGCTGATCCCGCTTGGCCGTATGAGCCGGCCGGATGAGTATGTCTGCACGATCCTGTATATGATCTCGGATGCCGCCACTTATATGACCGGGGCAACCGTAGTTCTGGACGGCGGAAGGACGATAATTTAATTTGTCGCAAGGGACTTCCAACGAAGTGGGAAGTCCGTTGTGACCCGGGAAAAAACCGTCAGTTTTTTTCCGTGGCAAACGTAGTGTAAAAGGTATTACATACATGGATAACGAAGTATACGGTATTGTAAAAATCGATGATCAGAACCGCATCACCCTGCCGGAGGGGGCCAGAACCGCCTTTGACATAAAACCGGGCGAGCGTCTGGTGGTGATGCGGAATGAAGCAGATGAACTGGTCCTGGTAAAGGCAGAATTGTTTTCGGAAGAGTAATCACAGGAGACCGGATGTCAGAGACTGCGGCGGCAAAGAAAAAAGGTGCGGTAAATGAAGAGAGTAAAAGATCCTTCCTGAGCATTGTATTGGGAGGGCTTACTCTTTTGGTGCTTGCGCTGATCTATTTTGCGCTGGGGCAGGGGGATATGGAAGGTATCATGATCCCGCAGAAGCAGTCTTATTATGTGAATGTGAACGGTGAGGTTACGCCCGATGCGGATCTTTCAGAGTTTACTTTTTTGGATCTGCATGCCGGAGATCTGCTCATCTATTCGACGAAGCTGCAGGGGCATGTGAATACGCCCATGATCCGTGTGTTTTTGGCACATTCTACCGCACGGGTGTTTCTGGAGGATGAACTGATCTATGAGTATGGAGAGCCGCATCAGCATATGTTTGGATACGGATATATCACGGTGCCGCTGCCGTCAGATTATGAAGGAAAAACGCTTACCGTAGCGCAGACGGTGCAGGAGAACGGCGAGATACGCAAGATCCGTATTCCTTCGGTCTGTGATGCGGACCGCTATAATGACGGTATTCTCGGAAGCAAACGTCTGCAGCTGATCGTGGACTGTGCGGTGATCCTGCTTTCCGCAACGGTGATCATAGTGGGATTTATGTCCCTTCGGCGCAATCCGGAAGTGCGCAATCTGATCTGGATGTCGATCGCCTTTATCGGGATCGGTCTTTGGGATTTCGGCATAGACAATCTGATCGAACTGTTTGGCAGAAACCAGCTGGCGCTGAAAGGCTATATCGAGTATCTTTCGCTTTATATAGCGCCCCTGTTTTTCACCATGTATTTTGCGGATGATTTTTACTATCACTACAAAGGGAAAAACCGGATGTGGTTCCCGGTCATGATCTCTGTAGATGTGGCATTTCCGATCATTGCGATCTTCCTGCATTTTACGGATATCATACATATCCCCAAAATCCTTGTAGGGGGGCATGTGATCATTGTTGTTACCCTGTTTTATATCCTGGCGATGACGATCGTCCGGGTGATCCGTAAAGAGGCGATCCATAAGGAAATGCTGATCGGTACGATTGCGCTGGTTGTCGTATCGATGGTCGATTTCGCCAGATATCTGTATTACAAATTTGTTAATGTGCAGGCCAGCGATTTTGAAAGCATCGTCCTGATCGGTCTGTATGTATTTGCGCTCTCGGTCATCATCGACTATTTCAATACGCAGCAGAGAACGATGCTGGCGGAAGCAAGAAATGAGGCGCTGGAAAAACTGGCGTACGAAGATATCATGACAGGTGTTTATAACCGGCAGAAGATCAACGAACTGGAGCAGCAGATCGTAAAAGAACCCAGACCGTTCGGGATCGTCAATTTTGACCTGAATGATTTAAAGAAGGCCAATGACCGGTACGGGCATACGGAGGGTGACCGGCTGATCACGGATTTTGCATCGCTGTTACAGTCGGTATTCGGAAAAGCCGGAGTCGTGGCGCGTATGGGAGGAGATGAGTTTATCGTCGTGTATCCCGACCTTGCCGCGGTGGATCATGAAAAACTGATGGGTCGGCTTGAGGAAGAATGTGAGCGGATAAACCGGGACCGCGACGGAGTACGGATCAGCTATGCCGGAGGTTTTGCCGGTGTCAGCCAAGAGGAGCTGGAACAGATGCGGAAACAGGGGGATGATGAGATCGGCCGTGTGTTCCGTGAAATGTATAAACGCGCGGATCAGAAGATGTATGAGAACAAGGCGCTGGTCAAGGCAAAGGCGTCGGAGGGATAGAGAGCATGGTACTTTATTATTCGGCAACTGGGAATACCGAATTTATAGCAAAACAGATCGCTGACCGGTTGGATGATCAGTGCCTGAATCTGTTGGAACGCATCCGCACAGGGGATGTCACACCGATACGGTCGAGAAAACCGTTTGTGGTGTGCTCCCCTGTTTATGTTTGTGAAATGCCATGGTTTTTGACGGATTATCTGAAAAAAGTCAAACTGTCCGGAAACCGGAAAGTCTATTTTATCTTTACCAGCGGCGGCTATACCGGGATCGCAGGTCCGCTGGCCAAACAGATCATGCGGCATAAGCAGAAAGTATATATGGGACGCGTAGAGTTTAAAATGCCGAGAAACTATCTGGCCAGCGAATATTATCCCATGCTTTCCCCGGAAGAGAATAAGAAGCGGATCCGTGCTTCTTACGATAAGATCCCGGAGGTGGCAGAGCGCATTCTGCAGAGAAAGAAACTGCGCGCGAGACATGTGTTTTTATTTGAACTGCTGATCACGCTGCCGTTTCATCCGCTCTGGACAAAGTATAAGCAGCCGGCAACGCCGTTCCGTGCGACGAACAAATGCATCAGCTGCGGGAAATGTGAGAAAGTGTGTCCGTTGAACAATATCGTGATGCTGTATAACAAACCGGCATGGAAGAAGAACTGCGCACACTGTATGGCATGCATCGAGAACTGTCCGGTGGATGCCATCGAATACGGAGACCGGACGGAGGGAAAAGAACGCTACCGCATCAGCAAGTACGTAAAGCGTTTTACGGGCGAACTGGAGTGGAAACAATAAGAAAACTTTTTTATTTCTGAAAGGGGGACAGAAACATGAAGGCATTATTTATCGGGGGAACCGGCACCATCAGTATGGGGATCATCAAACGGCTTGCGGAGGATCCGCAGTGGGAAGTGTATCTCCTGAACCGCGGCAGTCGTAAGGATGAAGTGCCGGAGGGCATTCATCAGATCACGGCGGACATTAACAATGAGGCGGATGTGCTGAAGAAACTGGATGGCATGACGTTTGATACCGTGAGCGAGTTCATTGCTTTTGATGTAAACGCAGTGGAGAGAGACTATCGTCTGTTCAAGGGAAAGACAAGACAGTATATCTTTATCAGTTCGGCTTCGGCATATCATAAACCGGCAGCAGGCTATGTGATCACGGAAGGGACGACACTGGCCAATCCGTATTGGGAGTATTCCCGTAACAAGATTGCATGCGAAGAATTTTTGCTAAAGAAATATCGTGAAGAAGGCTTCCCGGTCACCATCGTGCGGCCGTCCCATACGTATGATGAGCGGAATATCCCTTTGGGGGTACATGGAAATAAAGGGTTTTACCAGGTGATCAAACGGATGCAGCAGGGCAAGCCCGTGATCATTCAGGGAGACGGTTCGTCTCTGTGGCATCTGACTTTTAATGCGGATTTTGCCATCGGCTATACCGGGCTGATGGGAAACCGTCACGCTATCGGCGAAGCCTTTCAGATCACAGGGGATGAAGTGCTTACCTGGGATCAGATCTATCAGACCATTGCGGATGCTCTGGGCGTGGAACTGAAGGCATATCATGTAGCCAGCGATTTTTTGAGCAAAGTGGGTGAGGCATACGGCTATGATCTTACCGGCAGTCTGCTCGGGGACAAATCGGTTTCCGTTGCATTTGATAACAGTAAACTGAAACGTCTTGTGCCGCAGATGACGACGAATGTGCCGTTTCACAAGGGCGTGCGGATCGCAATCGACTATGTACTTTCACATCCGGAAAAGTACGAAGAAGATCCGGAATTTGATACTTTCTGTGACAAAGTGATCGCAGGCATGGAAAAATTGCAGAGAGAGCTGGTTGCAGAAAAGTAAGATTATTTTGAGAGTGTGGAGGCAGAACTATAAAAACACGTGAACAGGCATTACAATATGGTCTTTCCTTTCCGGATACCTATCAGGATGCGCCTTTTCATGATCCGAACTGGCAGCTGGTACGGTATCGCGGAAATAAAAAGGCGTTTCTGTGGACCTATGAGAAGGACGGATATATCAACCTGAATGTAAAGGTAGAGCCGGAGAAAGCGTATTTCTGGCGACAGATCTACAGATCCGTGATCCCGGGCTATCACCAGAATAAGGAGCATTGGAATACGATCATTCTGGACGGAAGCATTCCGGAGAAAGATGTGAAGCTGATGATCGCGGAGAGTTACGATCTGGTGGCGGACTGTCCGGCGAAGCGGATCTATGATGCGGTAAAGCGCATCCCGTACGGCAGAGTGGCAACCTACGGTCAGGTGGCAGCGATGGCGGGGGACCGCAAGATGGCGCGGGCTGTCGGCAATGCGCTGCACAGAAATCCGGATCCGGATAACATTCCCTGCTATCGTGTGGTCAATGCGAAAGGAGAACTGGCAGGAGCGTTTGCTTTCGGTGGCGCCGGTGTGCAGGCGAAACTGTTGGAAGCCGAAGGCGTGGAAGTGATCGATGATAGGGTAGACCTTAAGAAATATCAGATGGTGGATGAGCGATAAGGGGGAGAAAGTATGGAACTGGGAAATGTTTTGCTGATCGGTGAATCGGGTGTCGGAAAATCCACATTGATCAATGCAGTGCTTAAGAAACCGGAGACAGAAACGGGATACGGAACCACCGGCACCACGAAAAGACTGGAAATATACAGAGGGGAAGATGTTCCGTTTCGTGTGATCGATACGATCGGATTTGAACCGACCTTTTTTCAGAAGACCAAAGCGATCAATGCGATAAAGAAATGGTCAAAAGAAAGTGCAAAAAAAAGTGAAAAAAAAGAAGCGGAGGAAGAAGACAACCGGCAGATCCATGTGATCTGGTTCTGCATTGAAGGTACGAGAAGAAAACTGTTTCGGGATTCGATCAGAAATATGTTAAGAGCAACACATATGTGGAAATCGATCCCCATCATTGTTGTGATCACCAAATCCTACTCAAATGCCGAACGCAGGGAAAATGTCAAAATGGTACGGGATGCATTTGAAAAATGGGGAAAGACCGACCGCTTAAAAGATGTGATCCCTGTTGTTGCAGCGCCTTTTGTGATCGACGAAGATAATATCATACCGCCCAACGGCATTGATGAATTGATCAATACGACGAACGATCTGATGCCGGAAGCGATACAATTATCGAAACAGGATGTGGAAGCCTATATCCTGACAAGAAAAAGAGCGTTTGCACAGGGCGTCATAGCGACTTCGGTAGTTGCCGGAGTGACCGCTACGGCCATACCGGTTCCGATCGCGGACGGAGCATTGCTGAGTGCGATCGAACTGGCTGAGATAAAAGCAGTTTCGAGCATATACGGAATTAAAAGAGATGAAAAATCGAAAATATTTATCAGCACGATGGTAGAGGTAGGAACGGTCAGCGCGGTGGCGCGTTCCACCATCAGCATGCTCAAGACGATCCCGGGGATCAATATCGCGGCAAGTATCATGAATGCCATTATCGGCGGCAGTTTTGTTACGCTGATCGGGGAGGCGGCAACATATGCGTTTGAGCAGATCTATCTGGGAAACAAAACCCTGGAGGATACCGACTGGGTTAAGAAACTGATGGAGACAAAACTTGCGGATGATCTGACGGTAAAAGTAGAGACGGCGATCAGGAGTCTGCCGGCGAAACCCACAGTGAAAGAGATCAGCAGGGCGATCGGTGATGCATTTAAAAAATAATGTGTAATCAGGTCATATAAAAAGGGTGTATATGAAAGGAGAAAAAAGAGATGGCATTTGATTCAAGAGCGTATGTACATGATGCGGATAAGGCGGCGTTAAATGCGCTGAAAGCGATACCGGGATTCCAGCAGCTGGTAAAGGGATTTATGAAGATATTCAGTGAGCGGCAGTACCGCATCGTGAATCTGTCCAGCAATATCCGGATCTCGGAAAACCAGTTCCCGAAGTATTATGAAATGCTTCCGCCGATCTGCGAGAAACTGGGGATCGATGTACCGGATCTGTATCTCTGCCTTAACGATAATCCCAATGCCTATACGGCCGGTGATGAAAAACCGTTTATCGTGATGACTTCCGGTCTGATCAATAAACTTCCGGAAGATCTGTTGCCGACGGTACTGGCGCATGAATGCGGACACATCGCATGCCACCATCAGCTGTATTCCACTATGGGAAGGATCGTTTTAAGCGGCGCTTCCACGGCGGCAAACGCGTTTCTTCCGATGGGCGGATTGCTGACGGTCCCGATGCAGGTGGCATTCTATTACTGGATGCGCTGCAGTGAGTTTTCGGCAGACCGTGCAGCGGTACTGTGTGACGGAACGGCAGACAAGATGTCTACCACATGTATGTATTTTGCGGGATATGACAGCCGATTCCCGATCGAACCGAATAAAGAAGAATTTATGAAACAGGCTCAGGAATATCGTGAGATCGTTAAGAATAACGGATGGGATAAAACACTGGAATTTATGTATATGGCAAACAGCAGTCATCCGCTCACGGCGCTGCGTGCGCTGGAATGCGAGGAATGGGCGCAGACAGAACTGTGCAGGGGACTTCTGGAAGGCAGAGTCATTGTACGCAGGAAGGGCGAAGCTGCAAACGAAGAGAAAAGCGGCGGAAAGCAGACGAACGGTGCAGATCTGAAAACCGCAGCCGAGGCCCAGGCGGAAGTTTTCCGGGAGATGTCAAGAAATGCATCTGTCGCAGATACCGATGCGGCGGATGAGAAATCTTCCGATGATGAGACAAAAAGCGCGGCATCAGAGAATGCAGCGGAAGCTGCTGAGATAAGCAGTGGAGCAGCTGCACCTGCTGAGACAAAGAGCATAGCAGCTAAGAGTGATACTTCCGCAGACAACGTTAAGCCGGAGGTGAAGAAGGACAGCATTCCATGGTACAAGGACACAAAGCTGACGGCAAAGAACGCTGAGATCGCCAAAGAAACACAGAAGATCTGTAAGGAAAGAGAGTACCAGTATATCGGTAAGCCGCTTAAGCTGCCGGAGCGTGATTTCTCGACCGGCGAACTGTTTGCACCGGAGGACGGAGCGTATTTTGTACAGAAAGGGATTGCGGAGTATCAGAAAGAAATGTCCTGCAAGATCGAGGTAACAACGGAGGATTCCTATCAGGCGGCGCATCGCTATTCGAATCCGTTTGTTATGAACTTTGCAAATGCGGTGCATCCGGGCGGCGGATTTCTGATCGGGGCGCCGGCACAGGAAGAGTCGCTGTGCAGGAACAGTACCCTGTATATGTCGCTGACTTCCAGGACGGCGTCTCTGATGTACCGGTTCAATAAGTTTAAACCGCTGGCATCGGACTATATGCTGCTCTCACCGGAGGTATGTGTCTTCCGTGATGCGCATGGAAATCTGCTGGAAGAGCCTTATATGGTTTCGGTTTTAACGACACCTGCGCCCAACCGGAAAAAGGAGGCTGCCAATGTGGCGGCGGAAGCGATTGATGAAACGATGAAGCGCAGGATCCGGATCATGCTGCATATTGCAATGAAGAAGGGATATAAGAATCTGATTCTCGGCGCCTGGGGATGCGGCGCTTTCGGACACGATCCGGCGGTGGTTTCGGAATACTTCCGTTCCATTCTGATCGATGAAGGATATCAGGAGTGCTTTAAAAATATCTGCTTTGCAGTTTACGGACCGGAAGACAGTGCCAACTATACGGCATTCCGGGATAGGTTTTCGAAAGCATAAGGCCGGGAAGTTACGCTATGGGTTTTTATTCATTATTTGCGATCATCGTGATCCTCGGCTTTGTCATCTTTGTCGTCCTACAGCAGATGGGGCCGACCAAAAACAAAAGTACGATCGACAGCAGTATCGGATTGCTGGATGAGCGTCTGGGCGGAAAACGTCCGGCGTACAAGCCGCAGGAGCAGCTGTTTGAAGAATTCAAAGAGTCGTGTACGGATTCTGTGTATCTGAGCCGGATGGCGGAGGATATCCTGCGGCATTGCGGAATGGAACCGAATCATCTGCAGGTGCATGCAGAGGAGAATCTGAATATTGAAGAGGCTGCCGGGTTATACAGTCATGGGAACGGCTGGAGCATGATCACGATCAAAGTAAGCAAGTATGCACGTTACAATGTGATCCTGGCAGTACTGATCCATGAATGTATGCATTATTTTCTGGGACATTCCGGCATCGGTTTTCCGGAGACGCAGGAGAATGAGATCCTGACGGATACGACGACAGTCTATATGGGCTTTTATGAGTATATGTATCATGGCTCCGTGATGGTAGGCTATCTGCGGGACAGTGAGTTCCGCTATGTAAAACACATCCTTGAGAAAAAATGAGATGCAGTCTGCGCGGTTGGCGTGGTGATTGCCTTTGTGGCAATGGCAAAACTGCCGCATTACCGGAAAGCCGCGGAATAAATAATTATTTGAAAAAAACCATAAAACGGAAGAACTGTCCCGTATCTGTATCAGATCTGTTAATAAAACTGACTTCAGGGAGGAAAACCGGATGAGTAAAATGCGGATGATATCGAAAGGAATAGGGCATGTTCTGCCGTTTTTTTGTGCAGGATTTCTGGCAGCCTGTGGTACAGAGGGGAGCGGAACAGAACGCGGAAGCATCGCGGATGCAGATAAGATCGAAGTCATAGAAGCCGGTATAGAAGACGGAAAGGGTGGCGCAGATCCCGGCGGGGATATTTTTGAAGCGGACATTCCCGAGAATGAGATCCTGCTGGTATTCCGTGCTACGAACGGCGCGGAGGGATATGGAGACAACGGGCGTTTTATTGATACAAACGGTGATGCCTATGGTTTTGATTTCTCACAGTATGGGGGATACTGGGGATACTCAAACAGTGGGATGGAATTTTATGACAAGCTGATGCTGATCCGTGAGAACACGGAACCGAAGGTCAATGTCGGAGATGATGTTGTCCGGTATATCTATAAACTTGGTGAGCAGATCGACCCGAATGCAGACTTTAAAGAGGAATCTATGGCCTGTGATATGGGGCAGCATACACTGTACTACTATGATGCCGATACCGGGGAAATGATCAAATGCGGAGCCTATGGTGATGTGGACGAAACGCCAAAAGACCTTTATGCCAAACAACTGTGGGATTATTATGAGGATAAGATCCGGGAGGCCTATGTGCCGCAGGTAAATCTGTATACCGACGGAGATGTGCGGATGGAGAGCATCCATTGCGGATATGTCGATGGAATGGACGGAAAATACGTTTTTCCGAATGCGGAAGATCTGCGGGCATTTGCTGCACGGAGCGGGATCGCGTGTGACGGTATCCTGGATGATATGGATGAGTACGAAATGCAGGCCTTTAATTATCTGCTTGAGATCCGGAATGTAAATTCCACGGGATATGATCTGAAAGCGGATGCAGTCATGAATTATAACAATCAGACAAGATTTCTCCTGTCACCCGATAGTGTGACCCCGGATCCGGGGGATGTTGTGGGAATGGCGATGGACGGTTTCTGCTTTGTGTCGGCCTATCCGTGGATTTATGATATCAGTCTGCTGGGGGATGACTGGACCGCGGCAGAAGATATCGTCTGGAATACGCCGGATGCACTGAGCGGGCGATTTACCTTTACCAATGCCGGGACGGTGGAGTATAAGGATTACGGCAAGACCATTGTGCTGGAAAACGTCGTACTGACAGATGATGACGGAAATGAGTACGAACCGGTGGACCTGGTGGTGGATTATGATACCGCATTTGCACCGGATTGTGAAACAGAGTTTTTTGACGGATACGAGGACGGTTTTATGCCGATCGAATGGATCTGGAAATGTCTGCGGGCCTATGATGAGGATGGGCCGGATTCCGAACTGGCGATGGCATTACACGGCGTATTTGAAGTGGAAGTGAATGCCGGACATATCGATCTTTATTACGGCAGTTACTGGTGGGACTAAGCATCATATCATAAAACATAAGGGAGGGCAAAAAGGTGAGTGAGTACATTCCGGAGCAGGGACAGATTCCGGCAGTTCAAAAGGATGTGACAATGGAGGAACTGAATAAGAAGGTGGCGGCCGGTAACGTGATCCGCGGGATCGGTGTGGGTGTCATTACGGCGATCGGTGTGGCCAGTCTGGTGCTGCAGGCACAGAATAATGCAAATACCGAAAAAGGCCTGAATGATCTGACCAAAAAGGTGAACGATCTGGCAAAGACCACGGACAGTATTGCTGATGATGTGTATGACATCATGGAGCAGGGATGCCCGGGGAGCAGCAGCAGCTCATCAACACAGCCGATGCCCTGGGATCCGATGACTACTACGGATAAACCGGTCGTATATATTTATCCGGACGAGCCGATGGAAGAGAAACCGGTAGTGTATCTGTACGGTGATAAGCCGCTGCAAGAGGCACATGTCCGTCTGACTTTGCATGATGCGGAGATGGCGTATATGTGGCCGGCAGGTGTACAGTCCGGCAATACCTATGACTGGGATGTGCTGGCTGCGCAGGACGGTACCGTATATGACAACGACGGCAACGAGTATTCCTATATTTTCTGGGAAGCGAACGATTACGGAACACATTCGATCGATGAGGGTTTCTGTGTAAAGGGGAGCGAAACGGCAGAATTTCTGCGGGATTCCTTAAAGCAGATCGGGCTGACACCGGAAGAGTATAATGAATTTATCGTTTACTGGATGCCGCGGATGCAGGACAATGAGTACAATATTATCCGTTTTGCGGGACTCGATCCGGACGATGAGTACAATCAAAACTATGAATTGCACGTTACGGACAGCGAAGGCGAAGAAGCGGACAGTATGCTGCGTGTGATGATGTACTGGCAGGTCTCCGATGAATATGTGGAACTTGAGCCGCAGGAATTTGAAACTTTTGAACGGGAAGGCTTTACCGTAGTAGAGTGGGGCGGATCGGAAATCCACTGAAATTAACAGGAACACAACAAAAACGGGCGGTCCGTGCGGACAGCCCGTTTTGTAATTATGTGGAATATCATACTATCTCGGTGCTTCACCTTTCATAGCAGTCTTGACATGATACATTTCATCATCGGCCCGTTTGACGACATCCTGTACGGAAATATCGGTTTCCGGGTTATAAGAAGCGATACCGCAGGCGATGGACACATAATCGGGAGGCAGCGGCAGTTCTTTCGTGTAAGGACTCATATGGTTGTTCAGGTCCTTGCGCAGCTGTTCCTGTTCTTCATAATCTCCGCCGACCAGGACCGCGATGAATTCGTCGCCGCCCACACGGTAGACCGGGCTGTGTTTGAAGATCTTGCAGATCAGATGGCAGGCACGGATAAGATAGCCGTCACCGGCATCATGCCCATAGGTATCGTTGATCAGTTTCAGGTTGTTTACATCAAACATTGCGATCGCAAAAGCAGTTTCCTGGGTGGAATTGATCTGCGACTGCAGGAATTTTTCCTTATCTTCATACGCCATACGATTGCTTACGTTGGTAAGCGGATCGCGGCGCATCAGATCCAGCAGGCGCTTGTTGACCTGATCCAGACTCAGCGCGTGACGGAATTTGTCAAAGACCAGTCCCATACGGCTCTGGTAAGTCTGCAGGAAATGGTTTTCTACCTTATCCATGCAATCCCGGAAGATGATATATCCGTAGGCTTCATCTGCTTCGTGCAGAGGCAGGAAGATATAAAGATGGTTTGGGCCATCGTCCTTGTAGCCGGGGATCAGATCTCTGGACGGGAACAGGTCTTTTTCAAAAGGCACACCGTCTTCGGTCGAATAGAGAACTTCCATATTCCGGCTGTAACCGTCCGTATTTAAGCGGATGTTCGGGTCATAAATGGACAGCCCGAAATTCGGCTCCAGCAAAACATGGAAGGAATCGCCTTCGTAATCGTGGTTTTCAGTCAGCAGCCGGTGCAGATTACGTTTGAAATCCTGATAGGTTAAGCACGAAAGGATCGTAGAATCGATCAGGTTCAGTTTACGGTTGAAATAGGTTGTCATCGCACGTTTGGAAAAGGCTTCGCGGCCTACGCGGCGACGGATCTTGTCACTGTTGCGAAATTCAAAACAGTTGCAGCTTTCGCCGGGGATAAACTTACAGGGAACCAGTTCGGATCGGACGGCTTCGCTGTCACAGCACAGTTCCTGCCATACCTTGGCGGCAGCAGCACCCATTTCCGTAAAACACTGATCCACGGATGCAATGGAAGGTGAGAAGATCTGGCTGTCATCAATGAAATCAAAACCGGTCACCAGCACATCGTCCGGTACTTCATAACCGTTACGATTTAAGGACATAACACATTCCATAGCCAGACCGTCATTGGCACAGATAAAGGCATCCGGCAGCTTTTCGCCGTTCGCGCACATCTCATCGATCTTTCTGGTGACGGCGGCATTTTCCCATTTGGTATAGTAGACGCCTTTCAGATCTTCCGGGCGACCGCTCTTTTCCAGATAATCCTTTACGGCTTTGAGGCGCAGCTCTGAATCCAGAGAATCATCTGTGCCGGCGAAAAAGATGATGTTGTGTACATTATGTTCTTTCTGCAGATGCTCTGCCAGATCCAGGGTTGCCTGGTAGTTGTCGGAGCCGACATAATTGATACCGTCACTGTGCGCTCCCTGCATAACAACAGGGATCCCGGCCTCCCGGCTTCGCTGGATGATATTATCGATCTTGTCCTGGAAATTGAGACCGCTTGCAAAGATCACGACACCGTCAAAGTCATGAAAATCCGGAAGCGTGAAGATGTTCATCTCCCCGCGTTTGTTGGCAGCGGTATCTATATAGGTAGGGTAGCAGGTAAACAGAAACAGGTCTACCTGTTGTTCTGAAAGTGCTTTCTGCAATCCGGTGAGAAACTGTGACAGGATCTCGCCGCACCAGCCGGTTGTAAACACTGCGATCTTTTTCTTCATATCATCTGTGCCCCCCGTTACAGAGAAATGCTGCATGCCTTTATAGTATAACAATAAATATATCATTTTTCCATATATTTTTTATGGCTGTGTGTAGATTTTTTGTGTATTATTCCGATATGTTTATGGCATTGACGGATGAACGGGCATGCTTTATAATAGCATACGTTGACACGAAGGAGTGCCCGAAATACGGGTGCTCCTTTTGCTTTTTTACGGAGAAACTGTTATTATTACGGAAAATATAAACGCATTTAAGAGGGAGGTCATCATGGCGAAATTCACAAAAGAAGAGATCCTGCAGATCGCGGAAGAGGAAAATGTGGAGTTCATCCGTCTGCAATTTACAGACGTATTCGGCAATCTGAAGAATCTGGCGATCACCGCGGGGCAGCTGGAAAAGGCGCTGGACAACGATTATATGTTTGACGGCTCGGCCATCGACGGGTTCGCACGCGTGGAGGAATCGGATATGTACCTGTATCCGGACACGGACACCTGGGCGATACTTCCCTGGAGACCGCAGCATGGCAAGGTAGCGCGTATGCTCTGCGATGTTTATACGGCAGAACGCAAGCCGTTTGCAGGAGATCCCAGACGGATCCTGCGGCAGGCCGTGGCGGAAGCCAAAGAAAAAGGCTATATCTTCCACGTGGGACCGGAATGCGAATTTTTCCTGTTCCAGACGGGGGAAGACGGTGAGCCGACGACATTGACAAATGAGCGCGCAGGTTACTTTGATATCGGACCGGTGGATACCGGTGAAAATGCGCGCCGTGATATGGTACTTACATTGGAAGAGATGGGATTTGATATTGAATCTTCCCACCACGAGATCGCCAATGCACAGCATGAGATCGACTTCCATCATGATGAAGCATTAAAGACGGCGGATAATGTGATGACCTTTAAGATGGCGGTCAAGACCATCGCGCGCCGTCACGGGCAGCATGCGACATTTATGCCCAAACCGAAGTATGGAAACAACGGCTCCGGTATGCACCTGAACATGGCTTTGTTTAAAGATGGAAAGAATATCTTTTCGGATCCCGACGGAGTGGGCGGGATCAGCGATGAGGCAAGATACTTCATCGGCGGACTGATCCGGCACATCAAGGGAATGACGGCTGTGATGAACCCGCTGGTCAACAGTTACAAGCGTCTGGTGCCGGGATATGATGCACCGGTGCTGATCGGCTGGGGACGCGGCCGGGGGACGATGCTCCGTGTGCCTTCCCTGCGTGGGGAAGATACCCATATCGAACTGCGCAGCCCGGATTCGGCAGCCAATCCGTATCTGGCAATGGCAGTAGCGCTGCGGGCAGGTCTGGACGGTATCGAGAATAAGATCCAGCCGCCGGCACCGATCGAGGGAAATGTTTATGATCTGTCGGAAGCAGGACGGATCGCAGCCGGGATCGAATCCCTGCCGGCGACATTGATCGAGGCGGTTCGTGAACTGGAGAAGGATGATCTGGTGAAGGATACGCTGGGCGAGCACATCACGCCGCTGTACATTTCGGCAAAGAGAAAAGAATTCCTGGAGTACAGCGCACAGGTATCCCAGTGGGAAGTAGACCGGTATCTGTATAAATATTAAAGAATGACTTTTTGAAAAAAGAGTTGTGATCCATTACGTAGAGAAGGAGGGGCGTCCGTGACAGGCCTGATCGTACTGTTCGGGAAAACTGAAGAAGCACACGGCATACGCAGTCTCCTGATCCGTAACGGCTACGAGGTGGCGGCGGCCTGCACCACCGGTGCACAGGCGCTGGCGCAGGCAGATGAGCTGGACGAAGGCATCATCATCTGCGGATACAAGTACGCGGATATGATCTACTCCGATCTGCTGGAAGAGCTGCCGAAGGGCTTTGAACTGCTGCTGGTCGCATCCGGGGCACGCATCGAGGAAGGTGTGGAAGACGGCGTGGTGGCGCTGGCGATGCCGCTGAAAGCTTCCGAGTTGATCGGTACGCTGGGCATGATGATCGGACGCCGCGAGCGCGAAAAGAAGAAGGCGCGGATGTCGCCAAAGAAACGTTCGCCGGAAGAGATTGCATTGCTGGATCGCGCCAAGGCGGTGCTGATGGAACGAAACCACATGAGCGAGGCGGAGGCCCATCGCTACATACAGAAGTGCAGCATGGACACCGGGACGGGGCTCATCGAAAGCGCCCAGATGGTACTGGCGATGATGGATAACTGATCCTAAGGAGGGGCCCGCGAAGCGGGAGGATGCCTTAGGATATTCGCAAGGGGGGACCCTCTGGGGGGATTCCTTGCGATGTAGTGGTTGTCTATAACCACGACTTGCCCTTCACTAACTCGCTTGCACACGCCTAAAAAAGAACGGGGCGTGTGCTGCACTCAAACAAGTTCAGGGCAAGTGGGGGATGCTTGGGGGGCGAACTGCTTCGGCAGGCTTCGAAAACTGCTTTATCTGCCCTAGCTCCCGGCAAGTATTTTGATAAGTGGGAATTTTAATTGACGAGAGAGAAAAAGAGGACGAAGTATGAAGTTTGTAAAGATGCATGGTTGTGGCAACGATTACATATACGTGGACGGAGCCAAAGAGAAAGTAGAAAATAAGCCCGACGTGGTACGGCGGCTGAGTGACCGGCATTTCGGGATTGGCGGGGACGGCGTGATCTTTATCAATCCGTCGGAGAATGCGGATTTTGAGATGGAGATGTACAATGCCGACGGGTCCAGGTCGGAGATGTGCGGCAACGGCATCCGCTGCGTGGCAAAGTTTGTGTATGACCTGGGACTGACGGACAAGAACCCGGTGAAGATCGAGAGCGGCGGTAAGGTAAAGACCCTGTACCTGCATCTGAAGGACGGCAAGGTGGATACCGTGACTGTCAATATGGGCGAGCCGATCGTTAAGCCGGCAGAGGTACCGGTGGATGTAACGCAGTTTGCAGAAGGCACCTTGGATAAGGATATCGATAAGATCGTGGATCAACCGATCAAACTGGCTTTTCCGGACGGGACGACGAAAGAGAGCCGTATGACCTGTGTATCTATGGGCAATCCGCATGCGGTGACCTATGTGGACAGCGTGGATGCGGTGGATATGGAAAAAGTCGGTCTTACCTATGAGCATCATCCGGCTTATCCGAAGTATGTAAATACGGAGTTTATTGAAGTGGTGGATCAGGAACACATTCGTATGCGCGTGTGGGAGCGCGGTACCGGCGAGACGCTGGCCTGCGGAACGGGGGCATGTGCTTCGGTAGTGGCAGGCGTGTTGAATGGGATGAACTCCCGCAAGACCACCGTACATCTTCTGGGGGGTGACCTGCAGATCGAGTGGAGAGAAGAAGACAACTGCGTCTATATGACCGGCCCCGCAAGGATCGTGTTTATGGGCGAGGTGGATGTTGATCAGGTGGAAGCAAACCCGAGAGCATAATCCGTTTGGAAAAAATGCATGGAGATCTCTCCAAAATGAGACAGATATATAAATCACATTGATTCATTAAGAAAGCAACTTAGGAGGAAACGAAATCATGGTATGGCCAAATGAAGATTATCTGAAGCTGCCGGGCAGTTATCTGTTTTCGACAGTAGCAAGAAAGCAGAGGGAGTTTTCGGCAGCACATCCGGATGCAAAGATCATCCGTCTGAGCATCGGTGACGTGACCCAGCCACTGGCACCGGTGATCATCGACGCACTGCACAAAGCGGTGGATGAGATGGCATCGGCAGAGACCTTTAAGGGCTATGCGCCGGATCTGGGCTATGAGTTTTTGAGAAATGTGATCTCGGAAAAAGATTATAAGGCACGTGGCTGCGATATTGCGCCGGATGAGATCTTTGTATCGGACGGGGCAAAAGGGGACTGTGGTAACATTCAGGAGATTTTTGCACGTGACTGCAAGGTGGCGGTATGCGATCCGGTGTATCCGGTCTATGTGGATACCAACGTAATGGCAGGCCGTACCGGAACCTATGACGAGAAGACAGGGACATGGTCGGATGTGATCTATATGCCCTGTACCGCAGCAAACGGCTTTGCGCCGGAGCTGCCGAAGACCGTACCGGATCTGATCTATCTGTGCTTTCCGAACAATCCGACAGGTGCTACGATCACAAAGGATCAGCTGCAGGTGTGGGTAGATTATGCCAATAAGGAAGGCGCCGTGATCATCTATGATGCGGCTTACGAAGCATATATCTCCGAAGAAAACGTACCGCACAGCATCTACGAGTGCGAAGGCGCAAGGGAATGCGCGATAGAGATCCATTCCTTCTCCAAGAACGCAGGCTTTACCGGTGTGCGCCTGGGCTACACCGTGATCCCGAAGGATCTGAAGGCCGGGAATGTGCAGCTGCACTCTCTGTGGGCAAGACGTCATGGCACCAAGTACAACGGCGCGCCGTACATCATCCAGAAAGCCGGTGAAGCGGTATATACGCCGGAAGGACAGGCACAGCTGAAAGAGCAGGTAGCATATTATATGAAGAATGCGGCGACGATCCGCGAGGGACTGGCAGCAGCAGGCTATACGGTATCCGGTGGTGTGAATGCGCCGTACATTTGGCTGCAGACCCCGAACAATATGACCAGCTGGGAATTCTTTGACTATTTGCTGGAGAAAGCAAACGTGGTCGGAACGCCGGGCAGCGGCTTCGGGCCCAGCGGTGAGCATTACTTCCGCCTGACGGCATTCGGCAGCTACGAGAACACGGTGGAAGCGATCGAGAGAATTAAGAAGATGTAATTTTCAGAGGAGCCATAGCGCCCCGCAAGGGGAAGGCAAAGTGAAAAAGCGTATATCTTATCTCCCATAGAATGAACAAACGGCGCGTGGTCAAAAGACTGCGCGCTGTTTGTATCATAACGCAAGGTATGCTATAATGGTCAGCGTAGGTGTTTATCAGTTAGTAAAAAACGGAGGGTTATATCATGGCAAATATCGCAGTATTTCTGGCAGACGGTTTTGAAGAAGTGGAAGCGATCGCACCCATCGATCTGCTGCGACGCGGCGGGATGAATGTGACGACGGTATCCATTATGGGACGCACCACGGTGCATGGTTCGCACAATATCGATGTGGAAGCAGACACGGTATTTGAAAAGTTTGACTTTACCGGTGTGGATATGCTGCTGCTCCCGGGCGGCGGACTGGGTACGAAGAACCTGAAAGGCTATGCGCCGCTTCTGGAAAAAGTAAAGGAATACGATGCGGCAGGCAAGTATATCGCAGCCATCTGCGCGGCGCCGACGATCTTTGGTATGCTGGGACTGCTGCAGGGAAAGAAAGCAACCTGCTACGGCGGCATGGAAGACGAGCTGACCGGTGCGCAGGCCGTAACGGATCCAGTGGTGGTAGACGGACACATCATCACTTCCCGCGGTATGGGAACGGCAACACAGTTTGGCTTGAAACTGCTGGAGATCTTTACGGACAAGGCAACGGCGGACAAGATGGCAGCAACGGTGATGATGCCGTAATAAGAAAATACATAGAACCTGATCACAAAACCTTCGATTTTTCGGGGGTTTTGTTTTGTTTCACCGGTTTGACAGAAGCAGGCAGATTGGTTAAGATAAAGAATTATGAAAACATTATTGAAATATTTTGAAGGTTATAAGAAGGAATGTATCCTGGGCCCCCTGTTCAAACTGCTGGAGGCTTCTTTTGAGCTGATGGTGCCGCTGGTGGTAAAGCGCATCATTGATGTGGGTATTGCAAACGGGGATAAGGATTATGTCCTGAAGATGGTCCTGGTGATGATTGCGCTGGCGGTGGTGGGACTGACCTGCTCCCTGACAGCGCAGTATTTTTCGGCCAAGGCAGCGGTGGGCTTTTCGGCAAAGGTGAAAAATGCGGTCTTTTCGCATATCCAGACATTGTCCTATACGGAAATTGACACGCTCGGTACTTCTACGTTAGTAACGAGACTGACTTCAGATATCAATACACTGCAGGGTGGCGTGAACATGTTCCTGCGTTTGTTGCTGCGTTCTCCTTTTGTGGTGGCGGGTGCCGTGATCATGGCGATCTCCATCGACAGTAAGGCGACCGTGACCTTTGGTGTGACGGTACTGCTGCTGTCTCTGGTGGTGTATGTGATCATGCGTCTGACCATCCCGATGTACAAAAAGGTACAGGGCAGTCTGGACCAGGTAACGTCAAAGACACGTTCGGCACTGACCGGTGTGCGTGTGACCAGGGCTTTTGGGCTGGAGGAAAAAGAACAGCAGGAATTCGGTGAGGCCAATGCGGCGCTGCTGGCGATCCAGGTATTGTCCGGAAAGATCTCGGCGCTGCTCAATCCGATCACCTTTGCACTGATCAACCTGGGGCTGATGTGGTTGCTCTGGGAAGGCGCGGTCGCGGTGGATACCGGACGGCTGACGCAGGGCGCGGTGGTTGCCCTGGTCAACTATATGTCACAGATCCTGGTAGAGCTTATTAAACTGGCCAACCTGATCGTACAGATCACAAGAGCGCTGGCCAGCGCGGGACGTATCTCTTCCGTACTGGAGATCACATCTTCCATGCAGGAAGGAACGCAGAACAGGAAATGGGACGGCGGCGCGGCAGTGGTTGCCTTTGAAAATGCGGCGCTTCGTTATGCCGGCGGCGGTGAGAATGCAGTGGAAGGGATCACGCTTGCGGCCAAAGCAGGCAGCACCATCGGCATCATCGGCGGTACCGGCTCCGGCAAGACTTCGGTGATCCAGATGATCCCGCGGTTTTATGACGCAACCCGGGGAAGCGTTTTGGTGGATGGTCTGGACGTACGGGAATATACCTATGCGTCGCTACGGGAGCGGATTGCCGTGGTACCGCAGAAATCCGTACTCTTTTCCGGTACCATCCGTGACAATATCCGCTGGGGCAAGGCAGATGCCACGGACGAAGAGATCATGGCAGCCTTGCAGATGGCGCAGGCAAAAGATTTTGTGATGGAAAAGGAAGGCGGTCTGGACTATAAGGTAGCACAGGGCGGTAAGAACTTTTCCGGCGGTCAGAGACAGCGACTGGCCATCGCAAGGGCACTGGTGAAAAAGCCGGCGATCCTGATCCTGGACGATTCTACTTCGGCTCTGGATTATGCTACGGATGCTGCCCTGCGCAAGGCGATCCGGGAGATGCCGGACAGCCCGACGACCTTTATCGTATCCCAGCGTACGGCGTCCATTATGCATGCCGACCAGATCCTGGTACTGGATGCAGGAGAGGTCGTGGGGCTCGGAGATCACGAGAGCCTGATGAAAGACTGCGAAGTGTATCAGGAAATCTATAATTCACAATTCGGCAAGGAGAACGAAGTATGAAGGATATCAGACCGGCACAAGGAATCCACCGCAAGCGGTACCCCTTGTGCCCAATGCGGGGTTGTGCAAAATGAAAAGTAACAAAAAGATCATCCGGAAAATTTTGCATTACCTGAAAGCCTACTGGCCCTTTATGCTGGCTTCGGTCTTCTTTGCGGCGGTATCAGCATTGCTGGCTTTGTATCTGCCGGTGCTCACCGGTAATGCGGTGGATCTGGTGGTGGGAAAAGGAAAAGTGGATTTCGATGCACTCAAAGGGATCCTGCTGCAGATGGCGCTGGTGATCGCGGTCACGGCAGCAGCGCAGTGGATCATGAATGCCTGCAACAACCATATCACTTACGGTACGGTGCGGGATATCCGCCAGGCGGCGATGAAACAGATCGAGCGGCTGCCGCTGTCCTATTTGGACAAGCATCCCACCGGGGAGACGGTGAGCCGCATCATTGCGGATGTGGATACCTTTGCGGACGGCCTGCTCATGGGTTTTACCCAGTTTTTCACCGGTATCCTGACCATCGGAGGCACATTGTTTTTGATGCTGGCGATCCACAAGTGGGTGGCGCTGGTAGTCATTGTGCTTACGCCGTTATCTTTGTTTGTGGCAGCGTTTATCGCGAAGAATACTTCCAGCCTGTTCCGCAAGCAGTCGGAGACCCGGGGACAGCAAACCACGATCATCGAAGAGATGGTCGGAAACGAAAAGATCGTGAAGGCTTTTTGCTACGAGGACGATGCAGAGCAGATGTTTGCCGAAAATAATGAGGAGCTGCGGAAAGTATCACTGAAGGCGATCTTCTTCTCCTCACTGACGAACCCCTGCACCCGTTTTGTAAACAATACCGTGTATGCCGGCGTAGCTTTGTTTGGCGCATATGCCGTGATCAAACGGACGCTGACGGTAGGACAGCTATCCGCATTCTTAAGCTATGCGAACCAGTTTACCAAGCCGTTCAATGAGATCTCGGGTGTGGTGACGGAACTGCAGAATGCCATTACCTGCGCCGGTCGTGTCTTTGAACTGATCGAGGCGGAACCGCAGGTGGCGGAACAGGAAGATGCAAAGGTGTTGAAGAATGCGGAAGGCGCCGTGGAGATCTCGCATGTGGATTTTGCTTATACGGAAGAGCAGCATCTGATCGAGGATCTGTCGGTATCGGTCAAGCCGGGCGAGCGTGTGGCCATCGTCGGTCCTACCGGATGCGGCAAGACGACGCTCATCAATCTGCTGATGCGTTTCTATGATGTAAAGAGCGGAAGCATCGCCGTGGACGGAACGGACATCCGGGATTATACCAGGCATTCCCTGCGGACGTCTTACGGTATGGTATTGCAGGAGACCTGGTTAAAACCGGGAACGATCCGGGAGAATATCACGTTGGGCAAGCCGGATGCCACGGAGGAAGAGATCATCCGCGCGGCCAAACTGGCACACAGCCACAGCTTTATCAAGCAGCTGCCGAAGGGATACGATACCGTGATCGGGGAAGACGGCGGCGTACTGTCCCAGGGCCAGAAGCAGCTGGTCTGCATCACGCGCATTATGCTGTCCCTGCCGCCGATGCTGATCCTGGACGAAGCGACCAGTTCCATCGATACCCGTACGGAGATGAAGATCCAGGACGCTTTCGCCCGGATGATGAAGGGGCGCACCAGTTTCATCGTGGCGCACCGTCTGTCCACCATCAAGGAAGCAGACACGATCCTGGTCATGAAGGACGGCAATATCATCGAGCAGGGAAACCATGAAACATTGCTGGCACAGGGCGGCTTCTACGCCAGACTGTACCGCAGCCAATATGAGTTTTAGTGACCACAGGGACGGTTCTCTGGCTCAGAATGAGCCGGGAGAACCGTCCCCATGGCTGCGAAAATGGAATGATATTGATAGAAGAGAGGTAATGGCATTATGTTTTATATTATTAAAGACCGGCTGGTTGCCTGCAAGGCAGCGGACCTGAAAAAATGCAGCAAAGAAGGACAGCAGTATGTAGCGGTGCTTACCTCGGAGCAGTGGACGGAGCAGCGGGAGTGCTTTGAGATGGGTATCGATATGGAGATCAATACCAGTGAGATCTTCGGTACCAAGATCGAAGTGAACTATGACTCCCTGACCGGTACCTTTGCAATACCGGACCGGAAGGATCTGGATGCGGATGACAGGGTGTTTGCATTTGCGATGGACGAGCGCGGCGTCGTGTTTATCGATGATTCCAATACCGTGAGCGAGCTGATCGAAAAGATCACAAAGATCAAGTACTGGCGGTTTCCCAGTCTGGAACGCTTCCTGTATGATTTTCTCGAAATGATCGTGCACGAGGATCTGCTGTTAATGGAAAAATACGAGTGTGATCTGGATGCGGTGGAAAAGGAGATCCTTTCCGGCGCGGACGAAGAGTGTCTGCAGAAGATCAACCTGATCCGCGGTGATGTGCGCCAGTTACGGATCAATTATGAGCAGCTGATCGACCTTGGGCAGGAACTGGAAGAGAATGAAAACAACTTTTTCAAAGAAGACAATCTGCGTTATTTCCATCTGTTCTTAAACCGTATGGCCCGTCTGTACGACGTGGCGGGGTCTTTACGTGATTATACGGTACAGCTGAACGACCTTTACAAGTCGCGCATCGATATGAAGCAGAACCGCATCATGACGGTGCTGACGGTAGTGACGGCTATCTTCATGCCACTGACTCTGATCGTGGGGTGGTACGGTATGAACTTTGTCTACATGCCGGAACTGCAGTCGCCGTTTGGCTACCCTGCGGTAATGGTCGTGAGCCTTTTGATCGTGCTCTTCTGCCTGATCTTCTTTAAGAAAAAGAAGTGGCTGTAAGCGGTTTATTTCATCTTTCCCATCACCTTCTTGCTCTCGATGCCGAAGGTGATGACCAGGATCAGCCAGATCGTCACGATGGACAGGAGCGGGAGCAGGGTGACATTCAGGATCATGCCGATGCAGAGCCAGATGACGCTCATGACCGCGCAGGTAGTGCTGACGATCATGGTTGCTTTGTAACCGGCAATACCGGCCTGCTGTTTCTCAGCTTCATCGAAGCTTTCATACCATTTCTTCCGGAAACGGAGATCGTATAAACTGCCCTTTTTTTCCGGGTTCATGATCTTCTCAAAATCAACGAATTTTTTCTGCAGATAAAAGAAGGCAAAAGAGAATGCGAGCATCAGGACGACTGCAGCAGCAAAACTGATCGTGTAGGCCAGATTAAGACCGGTCATGGCTTCGCGCAGTTTCAGGTTGCCGCGGACATTATACACAGCACATCCGTACAGGAATAGATTTACGATAATGGCCACGCTGGAGATGGTGCAGAGATCCGCAAGACGGGTTTCGATGTAATCCCAGTTGTCATCACGGGCTTCTTCATCGGCCCAAAGAAGTTTTATTGTCCGAAACCGGATCGTACAGAAACTCCAAAAGGAGAGCCCGGTGATCAGCATAAAGAGAGTAAAGAAGATAGCGGTGCTCTGGGTACTTTTGCCAAACAGTTTCCAAAGCTGCTCGATCGCATTCTCTTTGGAAGCGAATAAATAATCCAGGATGCCGCCTATAATACCGGAACTGACGGTAACGATGCCGAAAAGAGTTTTTTTGCTGCTGTCTTCCTTTTGGATCTCGGCGTTCTTTTTTTCTTCGGCTTTTTTTGCTTCACTCATTTGTATCATCCCCTTCATCATCGACATATTCGAAGATATCTTCTACTTTAACGCCAAAAACCCCGGCCAGTCTTAAAGCCAGGGCAACCGAGGGAGAATAATCCCCCCGTTCTATTAAGCTGATCGTTTGTCTGGATACGTGTACCAGGGCACCGAGTTCCTGCTGATTTACTCCCAGTTGTGCCCTGTATTTTTTCAGACAATTTTTCAGGGCCATAGGCACAGATCCTTTTTATACCCGTGGCAGAAACGGATCCGCGCGGAACCGGACAGATCATTTCATCGCGGGTATTATCATTACCAGGTAGTTTATCACAAAGACTACGAAGGTGGCAACCAGGAAAACGACCATGCCGTGATTTTTCCAGGCATATTTCATCCCTTTGTCTACCTGCGCTTCCGTGCGGTAGATATGGATATGTTTTTTGGCAAGCACGATGATCCAGGTAATGACACCGACGATGGCCAGGATACCGAGTACGGTAAACCATGCATACAGGGCCAGCACCGAACCGGCTTCTCCCAGCAGCTGTACATATTCGTTCTGCAGGGCAGCATCGTTCGGATTCGCCATGATCCGTTGGCTCATTTCCTGCATCTCGGCAAATTTGTCAAAATCCGCGTTGCCCAGAAGGGTGACCGTGACCACGCTGGTAGACAGGTTGATGAGCATGTGGAACAGGATGGTGATCCAGATCCTTCCGGTGCGGATGTATACGTAAGCGAAGATCCCACCGAGGAGTGTAGCATAGAAGAACTGTGAAAAGTTGCCGTGGAACAGTCCGAACATCAGCGAGGAGGTAAAGATCGCCACCCATTCACCGTACTTTACGGTACGGTCGATCAGAAATTTGCGGAAGATGATCTCTTCCATGACCGGGGCAAGGATGCCGACGGTCAGGATCCGCCAGAAAGGATCGGAGCCCTGCATCAGGTTGGCCAGCGCGTTGGTATCCGCGGCATCTACACCGAACGGAACTGTCAGGGCAAGGTTTAAAAGCGTACCCACGATCATTCCGATCCCCATTGCGCCGGCACACATCAGAAAACTCACAACAGAACGTCCGAATCCGAACTTCTTCTTTTCCGGCGGATTCTTTTCCATTTTGCTCACCAGAAGAAAAAGGATCGGAAACCCGATGAAGTATTCGGGAATGATGATGTTCAAAAAGCTGAATGCGCTGGATTCCGTGATGCGTTCCGGAAGGATGTCTGTTAAAACGAAGGCGCTGAAAAGCTGAACGATGGTCACGGCGAGCAAAAAGATCCCTGCCGCAAGCGCGTATTTTGAATACGCCTTTTTCATTACAATGCTTGTTTCCATAATTTCTCCTTTAATAATCTGCTTAGGTCAGAATTAAAATCTGACAACTTTATTTGTCAAACAGCAGTATAATGATGACAAGAAAAGTTGTCAAGAATTTTTCGCAACAAAATTTATAATATCTTATAAATTGATTTATATTATGGCGGAGGGACAAAGAACCGGACACGGTCATACGTTGCAGTTTTGGGAGGTATGCGGTATAATAAACCGAATGATCTGCGCACTGTATTGGAGAGGAAAGGCTGTGGATGAGAAACCGGCAGAGGTGATCGGAAAAGGAACGAGGAAGGTAACGGGAAGCAATAACCCGAGGATGGTGGATCGGATCGATCCGTTTACCGGGGAGGCGATCACATACCATTATCTGAATACGGCCCGGGCAAGACGGAGAGGGACGGAAGAAGATGCAATCCGTGCGGCCAAAGCGCGCAGACGCGGGATCCTGCGGAAATACCGGCCGATGATCTTGAGCCTTTTGTTTGTAGCAATGGCGGGGATCCTGTTATCCAAGGGCGCCGGCAGCAGCGGGATGGTCTACCGGGAGCATTTAGAGGATGTGGCGGTGACTATGACGGTACCGGACGGGACACCAGTCACACTGACCTTAAACGACCTGGCCTATTATGTATGGAAGGTTGAACGGGACGGCGACGTACGGGCGCAGGCATACGATGCCGCAGATCCCAAAGCCTATTGGAACCTGTTTTTGAATGATGAAGGCGATCAGTCCGGCTATATGTCGGATCTGGGAAGAAAAGCCGTAGTAGACTATGCCGTGCGGGATGCCATCTATGTGCGGGAAGCGGAAGCGAAAGGCTTTGCGCTTACGGAAGAGCAGGAGAAGGCTGCGATCATGGAAGCGGACCGGTATTTCCTGGATCAGTCACCCAAGGCAGCCGAGGCGCTGCAGCTTTCCCGGGAGGAACTGATCGAATCCGTGAAAAAAGAGACACTTGCACGGGAATATATGTTATACTTATATGATAACGGTCAGAAGGATATCGACGTGGGCGGAGCGTGGTATGAGGCGCTGAAAGAGACCTATGGGGTATCGGTGGATGATGAAGTTGTGAAGGGCATACGTATAGGGTATGTGACGATAAATTGAAGGAGATACCTCATCAGCAAGCTTCCTCTCAAGGGGGAGCCAAGAGAGAAATACGTGACATGAAGACAGAAGTATTACTGAAAGATTTTTTCGAGGGGACGGCATTAAATGCCTATGAGTATTTCGGGGCCCACGTGGCGAAGGGCGGAGTGACATTTCGGACCTACGCGCCGGGAGCAACGGGTGTAAATCTCTTCGGCGATTTCAACGGCTGGCAGGAAGTGCCGATGGAACGGGACGAACATGGCATCTATTCCCTTACCGTAAAGGATGCCAAAGTCGGACAGTTATATAAATACGTGATCTACGGACATAACGGCTGGCGCGCGGAACACGCGGACCCGTATGCGTTCGGCGCGGAACTACGGCCGGGCAGCGCATCGAAGATCGTGGATCTTTCGGAATATCAGTTTACGGACGATGCGTGGATGAAGCAGCGGAGTGACTGTAAGAAGAGCCCGTTATCCATCTACGAGGTGCATCTGGGAGCGTTCCGGCGCAATCCGGAGGATGAGAACGGCTGGTACAATTACCGTGACATTGCGGAGCCGCTGATCGATTATGTGAAAAAAGCAGGCTATACGCACATCGAGATGATGCCGGTATGCGAGCATCCGTATGACGGTTCCTGGGGCTATCAGCTGACCGGATATTTTGCGGCGACTTCACGTTACGGTTCGCCGGCAGATCTGAAATATCTGATCGACGAGTGCCATAAGGCGGGGCTGGGCGTGATCATGGATTATGTGCCGGTACATTTTGCGGTCGATGATTTTGCATTGAAACTGTATGACACGACACCGTTATATGAGCAGAATAACGGCAGCCAGTGGGGCACATGCATGTTCAACCACGGACGCAGCGAGACGGTGAGTTTCCTGCTTTCGGCAGCGGATTACTGGCTGAGTGAGTTCCATTTTGACGGCCTGCGTGTGGATGCGGTGAGCTGTCTGATCCACAACGGCGGCGAACAGGGCCGCGGTGAGAATGCTTCGGGAATGCGGTTTGCGAGAAACTTAACGACACTGATCAAGAAGAAGCATCCGAAGGTAATGCTTTTCGCGGAGGATTCATCCTCCTGGCAGGGCGGCGTGACCAAACCGGTGGAAGAAGGCGGTTTGGGCTTTGATTATAAGTGGGATATGGGCTGGATGTATGACAGCCTGTACTTCTTATCGCAGCCGGCGGCGCAACGTGAGGCAGCATATCACAAGATGACGTTCTCCATGTGGTATTTCTATACCGAGCGTTTTATCCTGTCTCTCTCTCACGATGAGGTGGTCGGAGGCAGAGGCACGATCCTGGAGAAGATGCCGGGAACGGACGAAGAAAAGTTTGCACAGGCGAGAGCCTATTATACTTATATGTATGCGCATCCGGGGAAAAAGCTGTCCTTTATGGGCAATGAGCTGGGCGAGCGCACGGAATGGAATGAGGGCAGGGAAGTCGAATTTGAACTGTTACAGCAGCCGCTGCATAAGGGGCTGTATGATCTGATCACGGACCTGCAGAAGATGTATGTGACGGAGCCGGTATTGTATGCCGATGAATATGCCATGGACAATTTTACCTGGCTTTACTGTGAGCAGGGGCCGAAGCTCCTGTATGTAATGAAGCGTATGGCAAAAGGCAAAGCGTATGTCTATGTAATGAACTTTGGGGATACGGCGATCGAAGAATATGCATTGCCGCTGGATAAGCCGGAACCGGAAGCGGAAACCACGGCAGACGGGGAAGAGAGCAAGCCGAAGAAGAAAACGGTTAAGAAAAAAGAGGAAAGCTGGAAACTGCTGCTTTCCACGGACTGGAAGAAATACGGCGGCACGCAGGCAGAGAAGAGTGTGACGCTCAGATCAAAGAAACGGGAAATGGAGCTTAATGTGCCGGCCTACAGCGCGGCGGTATATGAAGTGACCGTGTAAGGAATAACAACAGACAGCGAAACGGAGAAACATGAATTATAACGATATCCCCCTGGGGGTAAAAGTGCAGATCTGTGTTTCCAATGGCAGCGATATGCAGGCCAAGTTTATTTCGCGTGTCATGAAGACGGGGGATAAGAGCCTCCTGGTGATCCCGTTTATGCACAAGGGCGTACGTGTGAACTTTAACGGCCAGAACATCCATATCAATATGGAAGTGCCGGACGGGGAAGGCAATAACTGGACCTTCAAGAACTGCAAGATTGATACCATCAAAAAGAACGGCCTGATCTACCACCGTATCCTGACGCCTATGACGGAGGGCATTGAGAACCGTCGTGGCGAGCGCCGTACCTATGTATGGCAGCCGGCAATCTTTACGATCGAGGGTATTACGGAGCAGATCTTTACCACCTTAAAGGATGTGAGCCCCAGCGGTTTTGCTTTTGTGGTGGATCCCAAAAAGAGGCTGCCCATCACCATCGGTAAAAACGTGGCTTGTACGATCAATGAAAAGAACGGTACGACGATCCATATCCGCGGGAAGGTGATCCGAAAGGAAAAGATGGACCAGTATGTGCTGTATGGCTGCCGCTGCGGCGAGCAGAACCAGGAGGTTTTGGATTATATTGAACGTCTGACCAGCAAAGAGCAGGCGGAGAGCCAGATCAATGATAGTCAGAATTTCGGCTTCTCGCCGAATTAGATGATGCAGGTGTGACAAACGCCTGCGGAATAAAAAAAGGATCAAGGAGGGGATGACAATGGAATTCAGAGAAAGAAAGCGCTGGGGTTTTTTGGGACTGCCTTTTACCTTTACGGTATATAAGGTGCGTGAGGATATGCTCACCATAGAGTCCGGCTTTTTGAGCAAAAAAGAAGAAGACTGCTATATGTACAAGATCAATGACGTGGAGCTGCGCAGAAGTTTCTGGGAGAGGATTTTCCGTACCGGTACCGTTGTTTGCTTTACCGGTGATGTGACGGACCAGACCCTGACTTTAAAGCACGTGCGTAATTCCAAAGAGATCAAGGAATTCATCCTGAAGCATTCGGATGAGGAAAAGATCAAACGCCGTACGGTGAATATGCAGAACATCGGTCACAATATGGATCTGGATGGCGACGGCATTCCCGATGACATCGGATAACGATTGCGTCTGTTATGAACGATAATGAAGTAACAGCATATATGGAAAGCCTGTCGGCCGGCGCGATCGTCAATCCCGGCAGGGAAGAGATGCAGCTGGAAGCCCTGCAGGATCTGCTTGCGCGTATGGGAAATCCGGAGAGAGATCTGCGGTATGTGCATATCGCAGGGACCAACGGCAAGGGGTCCATACTGGCATATGTGTCGACGGTGCTGCAGGAAGCGGGATACCGTGTGGGAAGATATTTCTCGCCGGCGCTGCGAGATCCCTGGGAGAAGATCCAGGTGCAGCAGAAGCCTGTCGCAAAGACGGCGATCCGGGAAGGCATTGCGGCCATTGCGGAATGTACGCAGCAGATGGCAGCAGAAGGAAAACGGCTGCCGACGCAGTTTGAAGCGGAAACCGCGCTGGCCTTCTGGTATTTCCGAAAGAAAGGCTGTGACATCGTGGTGCTCGAATGCGGGCTGGGCGGACGAACGGACGCGACGAATGTGATCCCCGCCCCCGAAGTGTGCGTGTTTGCACCGATCGCAATGGACCACATGGCGATCCTGGGCCCTACGGTAGAGGCTATCGCTGGGGTAAAATCCGGCATCATCAAGCCGGGGGCGGATGTGGTGAGCGCGCCGCAGATGCCGGAAGCGGCCAGGGTGTTGGAACGGACAGCAGGAGAGAAAAAGGTGTCCCTGACATATGCAGAGGCGCCGTCTCATATACGGTACGGACTGAAAAAGCAGACTTTTGATACCAAAGAATACCGGAAACTCGAGATCACGCTGGCCGGGGTGTATCAGCCGGAAAATGCAGCCGTTGCCGTTGCAGTACTGGATGCGCTGCGGAAAAGGGGCTTTAAGATCCCGGAAGAGAAGCTGCGCAGCGGGCTTCGGATGACCGTATGGTCCGGACGGTTCACGTTCCTTAAGGAAAAGCCTTATTTCATTATGGACGGGGCGCACAACAAAGCGGCGGCCGAGGTATTACGAAGATCGCTGGACACGTATTTTCCGGAGAAGTCTTTTGTGATGATCCTCGGGGTACTGCGGGACAAGGCGTATGAAGATGTGTTAAAATGTCTGCTGGATAAGGCGGTGCAGGTGATCACGCTGACGCCGCCGGAAAATGCCAGAGCGTTATCTGCGCTGGAACTGGCGGAAGCGGTACAGGAATACGGTGTGAGCGTAACCTGCGCGGACAGCGTGGAAGAGGCTGCGGAACTGGCGGAGCTGCTTTCCGGAAAACAGTTTCCGATCCTGGCAACGGGATCCCTGTCGTGGCTGGGACGGCTGGAAGGCATATACCGCGATCGAAATAGAGGAAAACGGATATCACAATAATCCTGCCTTCCCCCTAGGGGGAAGGTGGCGCGAAGCGCCGGATGAGGGGTAATATTATGGAAAGGTTTTTGGGATAGGATCATGGTAGATGAGGAAAAAGTGCAACAGGCGATACGTCTGTTATTGGAGGGGATCGGAGAGGATCCGAAACGGGAAGGACTGATCGACACCCCGCGGCGGGTGGCACGGATGTACAGCGAAGTGCTGGCCGGAATGGATGAGGATGCCGGGCAGCATCTGGGAAGGACCTTTACCGCGACTTCCGGGGATATGGTACTGGAGCGGGATATTACGTTCTTTTCCACCTGTGAGCATCATCTGATGCCGTTTTTCGGCAAGGCGCATATCGCCTATCTGCCGGACGGTAAGGTAACAGGTCTGTCCAAACTGGCGCGTACCGTGGAGGTATTTGCCAGACGTCTGCAGATGCAGGAACGCCTTACCGGACAGATCGCGGATGCCGTGATGGATGAACTCTCATGCAAAGGCGTGATGGTGATGGTCGAGGCGGAGCATACCTGCATGACCATGCGCGGTGTGAAAAAGCCCGGCAGCAGTACCGTGACGGTAGCGATGCGCGGCGCTTTTGAGAAGGACGAGAAATTACAAAATCAGTTCTACCAAATGTTAAGACATTAGTGGCGGATGAGGGGAAACATGGACGAGATCCGTATCAGAGGATTAAAAGTATATGCATACCACGGCGTATATGCGCGGGAGAATGAGCAGGGGCAGGATTTCATCATCAATGCTGTCATGGGCGTTTCCACGCAGCATGCCGGCCTTACGGATGATCTGGAAGCCTCGATCTCTTACGAAGAGGTCTGCGAGATCCTGCAGCGTGAGATGAAAGCACATACCCGGAAGCTTCTGGAAGCCGTGGCAGAGCATCTTTCGATCGTGCTGTTTGCAAAATATCAGGCATTACAGGAACTGACACTGGAGATCGAGAAGCCGGATGCGCCGATCGATGCGGATTTTCAGTCGGTATCGGTACGCATTCACAGGAAACGGCATACGGTATATGTGGCCTACGGTGCCAATGAAGGGGACTGCGAGAACCAGATCCAGGAGGGGATCGCAGCCATTGACCGGGATCCGTGCTGCCGGGTGCGCCGGATGACAAAACCGGTCAAAAGCACCCCGTACGGCGGTGTGGAGCAGAGGGATTTTTACAACGGCGTGCTCCGGATGGAGACGATCTACGAGCCGATGGAACTGCTGCGTTTTTTGCACCGCGTAGAGCAGGCGCAGGGACGTGACCGCGAGCACGGCATTCACTGGGGGCCGCGTCCGCTGGATCTGGATATCCTGTTGTACGATGATCTGGTGTATGACAGCAAGGAACTGGTGATCCCGCACCCGGAGATGGCGAAGCGGGACTTTGTGATCCTGCCTTTGGCAGAGATCGCGCCATTTGTGCGGCACCCGCTGACGGGCAAGACGATCCGCGAGATGGCGGAAGCACCGATGGAGAAACATGTCAGAAAATGAGCCATGGGGACGGTTCTCTGACTGAGCCATGGGGACGGTTCTCTGGCCCGTTTTTCTTCGGAAAATGGGCCAGAGAACCGTCCCCGTGGCTCAGTCGATTTTTACCGCAGTCGATGCCCCGGAGAAGGTCGTTACGTTGACGTTCCCGAAGGTCGGTGTCTGATAGATGGGCATATCATTGGCAAAATCATGGAAATAAACGTAATCGGAGGTGATCTGTATTCCGGCCGCAGTACCCGGACGGACCACTTCTTCGCCGGAACCGTCCACACGGATGCGCTTTAAGGCATAATCACTGCCGCCGGTCATATCCACGGTCTGGTAGTAAATGATATCTCCGTACAGATTATAGGAATCGCAGGTCTCATTCGAGATCGTACGCACGGAGTTGTTCGCTAAGGAATAGCATTTCAATCGCAGCTGGTCATCCATATCCAGGAAATACACATTCTCCCCGGACACGATAGGAAGATACATATTGAGGGAACTGATCTCGACGGAGTCGCCGCTTTCGGGGCGCAGCGCGTAGAGATGGTGATCCTTGTCCATGCCGGCATAATAGATCATCCCGTCAGCGGCACTGCCCAGTTTCGGATGGTCTTTCAGGTGGGATGTGTTGTCTTTTCCGTTGATGGAGACGCTGTCCACGGTGACCAGAGCTACGTCTTCGTTGGCAGGATTTTCCCCGAAGTTGGTATAGTAGACGCGGCTGCCGAAGAGCATGCAGCTGTCTGTGGTGACACGTGTCAGGAGCACATTGGTCTTGCCGGCAGCATCCACACGATAGATGCCGCGTCCGTTCCGGACATAGCCGAGTCCCGACTGGTCGGAAGCGGAGGTGGAGAAGTAGTAGATATATCCGCCGGCGGCGTTGATGAAGGAATCCGAACCGGAAACCAGTTTGTGTATATCTGTCTGATCGGAATTCATCACATAGATCGTGCCGCCGTCATAAGGATTGGAAAAATAGACTTTGCCGTCCGATTCACAGAAAGTACCGCCGTTATAAAGATTTCCGGGAGTATTGCCGATGGTTGCCGGATCGTTTTCTGGGATCAGCACCGAGCGGTCGCCCAGAGCGCGCACCAGAACAAGCAATCCGATGATCGCGATGATGATGACGATAACGAGGATGGTTTTCAGGGTTTTCTTCATAGATCAAGATCTCCAATCCACCTCATCCGTTAGCTTCCCCTCAAGGGGAAGCCAAGGGAGGTTACATAAATTATAACGCTTCTGAAAACTATCTGCAAACAAAGATTGCGAAAAAGGGGATTTGCGGTTATAATATATTAATCTGGTGTTAGACTATATATGCAAGGAGACCGGAGTATGGACAATGCTGCACTGGAAGCTGCAAAACAGAAAGCGGCAATGGCAGGATTTAATGATATGGAGCTGTCCGCCATAGGCGAGGTGGCAAACATAACGCTTGGAAATGCAGTGACGGCACTGAGTGTGCTGATCCACAGCAATATCGATATCTCGACACCGCATGTGGAGATCAAGAACAAGGACGCCATCGTTGCGGAGCAGCCGCTGAAATCGGTGGTAACACGTGTGGATTATGTAAAAGGTCTGGACGGATACAGTGTATTGTTCCTTAAGGAAGAAGACGTCAAGATCATGACGGACCTGATGATGGGCAGTGACGGCCACGGGATGTTTTATGAGCAGGACATCTCGGAACTGCATCTGAGCGCTGTGTCGGAGTCTATGAACCAGATGATGGGATCGGCTGCAACGGCCATGGGTATGATGATCAACAAACTCGTGGATATCTCTACGCCGAATACGATCCTGACGGATCCCGGGAACTATATCAACGATGCATTCCAGCAGGAGGATCGTTTTGTACAGATCACGTTTGATCTGGAAATGGGAGAACTGATCCGTACGCAGATGGTACAGCTGTATCCGTTTAAGCTGGCAAAGGCCATCGCAGATCTGTTCCTGGTAAAAAAGAGTAACGGAGAGATTCAGTAAAAATGAGCGAAGAGTGTACGAAGTCAGATTGTGAAAGCTGCGGGGAAAGCGGCTGCGGTCACCGGAAAGGTGCACCTGCAAAAGAGGCTGCAAATGCCGGATCCCGCGTAAAGCATATGATCGCCGTGATCAGCGGCAAGGGTGGTGTAGGAAAGTCTACGGTAACCGCGCTGCTGGCCAATGCGGTGAAGCAGATGGGTAAGAATTCCGCGATACTGGATGCGGATATCACAGGTCCTTCGATCCCGAAGATGTACGGGATCACCGAAAAAGCAGGATCGAATGGTGAGGCAGTGCTGCCGGTTAAGTCGAAAGGCGGTATGCCGGTGATGAGCATCAATGTACTGCTGGAGGATGAGAACGAACCGGTGATCTGGAGAGGACCGGTGATCTCGGGAACGGTACGTCAGTTCTGGACCGAGGTAGCCTGGGGCGATGTGGATGTCATGCTGGTGGATATGCCGCCGGGAACCGGAGATGTTCCGCTGACGGTATTTCAGTCCCTGCCGGTGGATGGCATTGTTGTAGTGACTTCTCCGCAGGATCTGGTATCGATGATCGTCGGCAAAGCCGTGCGTATGGCACAGATGATGAACGTGCCGGTACTTGGACTGGTGGAAAATCTGTCTTATTTTGAGTGCCCGGATTGCGGCAAGCGCCACGAGATCTTCGGGCCGAGCCATATCGAAGAAGTTGCCGGTCAGTACGGTATCGAACAGATCGTGCGTCTGCCTATTAACCCGGAGCAGGCAGCCATCTGTGACAACGGAGAAGCCGATCAGCTGTCAAACGAGGAGCTGGCTGCATTTGCAGGCCGCATCGTGACGGCATTGGAAGAGAAATAATATTTTATATAAGGAGAAAAAAATGAAAGACGTAAAAGTAACTATTGGAGCAACAAACATCAAGTCTCTGAGCTATGACAATAACTTCACGGCAAAGCCGGGAGAGCCTCTGAAGCTTGCAGTAAAGACAAAGGCAGCAGTTCGTCTGAATCCGGCTGCTCCGACCACGGCACTGGTAGCAGTTGCATTTGAAGTGGGCGATGAGGAGAAAAAGGTTGTGACCATGTCTATGGAAACCTGGACAACGGTAAGTGTCAGCACTTTCGTAGACAACCTGGACGAGATGATCAAGAAGAACTATATCAATGATGTAATGCTGGCAGTAAATGAGAAGATCCGTATGACAGCTTCCCTGATGGGACTGAGCATTCAGACACCGCCTATTACATTTGCATATCGTGACGGAGAAGAGACTCTGGATACGGAGATCTACACAAAGATTTAAGTTATGTTATTAAGTATACAGCATGCAGACGCTGCCTACGGTGGTGACACGATCCTTCACGACATCAGTTTTGATGTGCGTGAAGGGGAAAAAGTCGCCGTCGTCGGCAGGAACGGCTGCGGTAAAACAACGCTTCTGAAATTGATCACAGGGGAGATCACCCCGCCATCCAGAGATGCTGATACGCAACCCACGATCGTAAAGACAGGGAACCCGACCATCGGCTGGCTGTCCCAGATGACTTTTGCGGATGAAAACGCAACACTCGGCGATGAGATCCGCAGTGTTTTTGCGCCCATTTTGCAGATGAAGGCACGGATGGAAGAACTGCTGTCCCTGATCGAGCAGAATGCGGACGAAAAACTGGTTGCGGAATATTCGGCCCTGGAGGAACGTTTTACGTATCTGGGCGGATACCGCTACGAAAAGGATTATGAGCTGGTCTTCTCCCGCTTTGGTTTTTCCAAAGAGGATGAAGGCAGATTATTAAAAGAGTTTTCCGGCGGACAGCGGACCAAGATCGCGTTCATCAAGCTGCTGCTTTCCAAACCGGATCTGCTGCTTCTGGATGAGCCGACCAATCACCTGGACATCTCGACGATCGCCTGGCTGGAAGGGTATCTTGCGGAGTATCCGCGAGCGCTGGTCGTGGTATCGCATGACCGGCTGTTTCTGGACCGCGTGGCGGATACGGTGTTTGAGATCGAGCGCGGAAAGCTGACCCGTTATCCCGGCAATTACAGCGACTTCGTCAAGCGGAAAAAAGAAAACTACGACAAGCAGATGAAGGATTATCTGGCGCAGCAGAAAGAGATTGCCAGACTGGAACAGGTGGCGGAGCGCTTCATCCATAAGCCGACCAAGGTGTCCATGGCCAGATCAAAGCTTAAGGCGATCGAGCATATGGACAAGATCGAAAAGCCGGAAGAATATGATCTGAAGGCATTTCACACCATGACGGAACCGGCCAGGGAGAGCGGCAATGATGTGCTATTGGTAGAGAATCTGGGCATCGGGTACGATGAACTGCTGACGAAGGTGAGCTGCCATATACAAAAGGGGCAGAAGATCGGCATCATCGGAGGAAACGGACTCGGAAAGTCCACGTTTATGAAGACTCTGATGAAGAAGATCCCGGCGAAGGGCGGAAAAGTAACGTTCGGGCACGGCGTGGAGTGCGGTTATTTCGAACAGCAGATGGCACAGGTGGTGAGTACCAAAAGTGTGCTGAATGAGTTCTGGGATGAGTATCCCACACTGACCGAAACAGAAGTGCGTAATATCCTGGGTGGTTTTTTGTTCACCGGGGACGATGTATTTAAAGAGGTCACATCTCTGTCCGGAGGGGAAAAAGTAAGACTGGCACTGGCTAAACTGTTCCAGACCAGACCCAATTTCCTGCTGCTGGACGAGCCGACTAACCATATGGACATCGTCGGCAAGGAAGCACTGGAGGATATGCTGTCGGATTACAAGGGGACGCTGCTCTTTGTATCACACGACCGTTATCTGGTACGGCAGCTGGCAGATGCGCTGTTGATCTTCCGGCCGGGGGAAACCGAGTTTTTCCCCTTCGGTTATGAGGAATACGAGCGCACCTACGGGAAAGAGAAGCTCCAGAGCAGCGCCGAGGTGTGGCAGATCGATACGGCGGGAAAGAAGAGTACAGAGCCCGCGGATCGTGCTGAGGAAAAGCCGGTTGAAGAAAACGCCAAAAAGGGGTATAATCCCGGCAAAGAGAAGGCAAAGATGGAGCGGCGCCTGGCACGGCTGGAGGTGCTGATGGAAGAGTGCGATGCGAAGAAAGAAGAATTGAATGCTGCGCTCGCGGATCCGCAGTATGCCAGTGATTATGTGAAGCTTGGCGAGATCCAGAAAGAGATCGATGAACTGACCGCGCAGGCGGACGCATACCTGGAAGAATGGGGAGTACTTTCCGAACGGTTGGAAAATCCACAATAAAGTTGGGGATTTAGCCGAAAAATTCTCTGAAAAATTGTCAGTTCAAAATGCACTAAATAGTTGAAAAAGCGCGAAAAATCGGCTATAATATACTTAGTTCCGGATACCACTTGAGTTTCTGTTATTTGAGCCTACAGTACTTTAAACGGGATTCCTATATCGTCACGCTGATGTCAGGCCTCAGCAAGTTTCAGTGGAAGGCAGAGAGCGTGTGCTGCGGTCGCCCACCTAGCTATGCTAGGAGTCAACTTTCAGAAACCGGTATCCGGTATTTTTTTACCTTTTTATAGGTGGTAACAGCGTGAGATAAAAACATGATTAAGGCAATTCTCTGGGTCTTCCAGCAATTCTTAAAATTCCTGAGAGTAATGAAGGAAAACAATACCTCGTCTTTTGCGGCGGGAGCGGCCTTTTTCGTGTTTCTGTCGATCATTCCGATCGTGATCTTAGTCTGCAGTATTCTTCCGTATACCAATATTTCGCAGGATATGCTGGCAGCAGTCATAGAGGGGCTGATCCCGGCTTCCGTAGCCATCTTTTTTGACAGCGTGATCCTTGAATTCCGGGATCAGTCAGTGGCGGCAATCTCGCTGGCGACGATCATCACGCTGTGGGTGGCAGGAAAAGGCCTGTTTGCTCTGATCAATGGTCTGAACGCGGTCAACCGGGTAAGTGAACAGCGTAACTGGGTGGTGCTGCGGATCCGTGCCAGCGTATATACCTGTCTCATGATCGCTGTTATGATCTTTACCCTGGTCATCATGGTCTTCGGTAACTATGTCAATCAGTGGTTTACCCGTATGATCCCGGATTTCAACAGTGTCCTGCAGATGGTGCTGCATTTCCGATTTCTTTTCGTCTGGGCGTTTTTCACGTTTTTCTTTCAGATGATGTATACGGTATTGCCCAGCAAGCATATGGTGTTTCGGGAGCAGTTTCCCGGAGCCCTGTTTGCCAGTATCGGGTGGTCCCTGTTTTCGTGGGCTTTTTCCACGTATCTGGAGTACTTTGTTAATTTCTCCATTTACGGATCACTGACTACGATCATCATCGGTATGATCTGGCTGTACTTCTGTATGTATATCCTGCTGACCGGTGCACAGATCAATCTGTATTTCCAGCCACTGTTTATGGCGGTAAATCAGCATCGTTCCAAGAAAAAACAGCAGAAAAAAGCGGTACGTTTGGAAAAGAAGAGACAAAAAAAGCAGAGTCGCAATGGCTCTGCCGAATGATCCGGTTATACTTCTTTTTTATATTTTTTTTATATTTCTTTAAAGCGGAACAGTAATATATTTGAGAGAGCATCGATGGCGCTGTACAGTTCTTCTGCGGTGGCTTCCAGGTCCTCCGCCTGACGTGTCAGATCCACAGCGGCACTGTCGGGTACACTCTGCTGCGTAAAGTCCAGATCCTCATACAGATCTTCCTGACGGTTGCGCAGAGCCATTGCTTCTGCCTGTACGGCAGTCAGATTTTCCCTGACGGCTGCAATCTGTTCTTTCAATGCGTGCATTTTTGCGGCGCCTTCTTCGGCAGCATTCTGCACTTCTTCATCGGAATGACGGTACTTCACTTCTTCCACATCGGAAAACAGTTCGTCGATCACAGCTTTATCCATGGTAACCTCCTGGCCTGTATTATTACTCGAAATCTATTGATAATAATCTATTGTAAAGAGATTGCGCCGCAGTGTCAACCCTGCTTCGGGACGATTGACATAATACATAGGAAATAATATAATAAATCGAATAAAT